>CALMNP010000031.1 GCA_937868875.1 uncultured Bacillota bacterium
GATCGGTAACAGCCGGCGCGCAGATCACTGGCAGCTCGAATCACGATTTGCTGCAGTTACAAGGACTGCAGCAGGTTGTGACAGGGTTGTCAGTGGTCGGGCTAAGACTGCTGCAGGTTCTCCAGAGGTTCATTACGGTCAAAAAGCGATCGTAATGGGCTTCGACGACCTGGGATCTGCAGCAGTCAAGTTCAGGTCATCGTAGGTTCCGTAGGGGTTGATGGCGGTCGAAAGATCGTCGTTAGCTCCAAAGGGATGTGCGGTGGCCGAAACGAAGGCTGTCGCTGGCGACCCAAATCCAGTAAAGGACGCTCCCTTGTGGGGAGCGTCCTTCCCCTTTTGTATCCGTCCTTTAACGTTGCCTGAGGGTGTGTGCGCAATCCCAAGGCGGCCGGAACCGGCAGCTCTCGACCAACCCCCCATGGGTATGCTAGTATAGTGACGAACTTTAGGCCAGGAGGGTCGACATGGCAGACAACAAGGTTTGGGATGTGGCCATCATCGGCGGGGGCCCCGCCGGTCTGACGGCAGCGCTTTATGCCTCCCGGGCGATGCTCAAGACGGCCGTCATTGAACTGGGCGTCTCCGGCGGGCAGATTGCCACCACGGAGCTGGTGGAAAACTTTCCGGGCTTTCCTGAAGGGATCATGGGTCCTGACCTCTCCGCAAAGATGGAGGAGCAGGCCAGGAAGTTCGGCGCCGAGTTCATCATGGCGCAGGTGGAGTCCATCGACGCCGACAAGCCGGTCAAGGTCCTGCACACCACGGACGGCGACATCGAGGCCCTGACGGTGATCGTGGCCACGGGCGCCAGCCACAAGCACCTGGGCGTGCCGGGCGAGAAGGAGTACGCCGGGCGCGGCGTATCCTACTGCGCCACCTGTGACGGCGCCTTCTTCAGGGACCAGGACCTGGTGGTCGTGGGCGGCGGTGACTCCGCCCTGGAGGAAGGCCTCTTCCTGACCAAGTACGCCAGGACCGTCACCGTGATCCACCGCCGCGACTCCCTGCGGGCGCAGAAGATCCTGCAGGATCGGGCCTTCAAGAACCCGAAGATGAAGTTTGTCTGGGACACGGTGGTGGACGAGATCGCCGGCGACGGCAAGTTCGTCAGCCATGTGGTCACCAGGAACCTGAAGACCGGCGAGAAGGGACAGGTCCCCTGCCAGGGCGTGTTCGTCTACGTGGGCATGCAGCCGGGCACGGCCTTCCTGCCGGAGAAGATCGAGCGCAACGCCGAGGGCTACCTGGTAACCAACGAGAAGTTGGAGACCGCCGTTCCGGGCATCTTTGGCGCCGGCGACTGCCGCGTCCAGGTGACGCGCCAGGCGGTCACGGCGGCGGGCGACGGCTGCATCGCGGCCATCATGGCAGAGAAGTACATGGTCGGCATGGAGGTCGGTGCGCCGGAAATCGCCGATGCTCCGGGCGGTTGGCGCGGTTGAGTTGAAGCACCTGATCATCGGCACCGCGGGGCACGTGGACCACGGCAAAACTGCGCTCATCCGGGCCCTGACAGGACAGGAGACGGACCGACTGCCGGAGGAGAAGGCCAGGGGCATCTCCATCGATATCGGCTTCGCCCACTTCCGTCTGCCCAGCGGACGCCGTGCGGCCGTGGTGGACGTTCCGGGCCACGAGCGCTTCATCAAGAACATGCTGGCCGGCGCCACGGGTGTTGACCTGGTGCTGCTGGTGGTGGCGGCCGACGAGGGGGTCATGCCCCAGACCGTCGAGCACCTGGACATCCTGCGGCTGTTGGACGTGAAGAAGGGGCTCATTGCCCTGACCAAGGCTGACCTGGTGGACGAGGAGTGGCTCGCCCTGGCGCGCGAGGACGTGCGCCAGGCCGTGGCCGGCACCTTCCTGGAGACGGCCCCGACGGTCGCCGTCTCCTCCGTCTCCGGCCGGGGGCTGGACGAACTCCGGCGGCTCCTGGACGACCTGCTCCAGGAGACGGAGTCTCGCGACGCCGACGGCGTGCCGCGTTTGCCCATCGACCGGGTTTTCACACGAACCGGCTTCGGCACCGTGGTGACCGGCACCCTGGTGTCCGGCGCCATTCGGGTGGAGGACCGCCTGGAGGTCCTGCCCCTGGGCCTTTCTGTTCGCGTGCGCGGCCTTCAGGTCCACGGCGAGGCCGTGGAGCGGGCCGAGGCCGGCCAGCGCGTGGCGGTCAACCTGACGGGGGCGGAGAAGGAGGATCTGGCACGGGGCCACGTCCTGACCGCGCCAGGGTTGCTCCAGCCGACTCAGTCCCTGGCGGCGAGCCTCTACCTGCTCCCTTCCTGGGACCGCCCCTTCAAGAGCGGCGCCCGGGTGCACCTGCACACCGGCACGGCCGAGGTGCTGGCCCGGGTCAACCTGCTGGACCGGGACGAATTGCTGCCCGGCCAGACCACCTACGTTCAGTTACGGACGGAGGAGCCTGTGGTGGTGGGGCGTGGCGATCGCTACATCCTGCGCTCCTACTCACCCATGCGCACCCTGGGTGGCGGCGTGGTGGCCGACCCCCACGGGCGCTACAAGCGCGGCCAGGCGGGTGCGTCGTCGGAGCTGGAAGCCAGGCTGGAGGGCGACCGCGGCGAGGTGACCCTGCAGGCCCTGGCCAAGGCGGGGCTCGCTCCGCAATCCACAGGGGACGTGGCGCGGCTCCTCTCCTGGCCCGAGGACCAGGC
>CALMNP010000032.1 GCA_937868875.1 uncultured Bacillota bacterium
GACTTGGCCGAGATGGGCTTGGCCGAAGGGTGCGGAACCGGCTCCGTAGATTGATCCCCCATTACGCCGCAGCCACTCCCCAATGGCTCGCAATCGGCGGGCATGGGGCGCATAAATTGTGCCATCAGCCTTGGGACCAACGTTCAGTAGGAAGTTCCCGTTACCCGCGACGCATCGCACCAAGTTGCGGACCAACTGCCTCGGGGACTTCAGGTTTGGGTCGCCCGGATGGTAGCCCCACCACAAATCATCCATTGTCATGCATGATTCCCAGGGTCGGTCAAAGGTTTGAATGTGCTGCTCCGGGGTTTCAAAATCCTCCGGTATCCTCGAACGATTATTGATGATAATGTCCGGTTGCAGACTGCGGACCACGGCGTTTAGCTGCTCCGATTGCCATGCCTCGGCGCTGTGGGGCCACGCGCCGTCATACCAGAGGATGTCTATCTTCCCATACTGGGTCATAAGTTCACGAACTTGGGCGTGGACGTACTCGCGAAACTTCGCCCACCCTTCAGGGTTCTTCTCTGGACCCTCCCAGTAGGCTGGCCAGCGCCAATCGAGGAGCGAGTAGTAAAAGCCAATGCGCATCCCCGCCCTGCGACAAGCGTCAACGTACTCGGCCACGAAGTCTCGCTTAGCCGCCGTCTTCACCGAGGTGAAGTCTGAAACTTGGCTGTCCCATAGGCAGAAGCCGTCGTGGTGTCGGGTGGTCAGCACCATGTACCGCATGCTCGCCTCCTGCGCCAGCGCCACCGACTCGTCGGCGTTG
This sequence comes from uncultured Bacillota bacterium, assembly GCA_937868875.1. Lineage (GTDB taxonomy): Bacteria > Bacillota > Sulfobacillia > JAMDAP01 > JAMDAP01 > JAMDAP01. The sequence goes on from CALMNP010000032.1 coordinate 773, forward strand.
AATCTCCTTGGACGGAACTTCTTGGCAAGGCGGGCGTACTCCGCCTTTGGAATCCGTTCGCAGTACATCACCCATTCACCACGGGCTGGGATAGCATACAATCCCCAGTGGATGAACATCCCAAACCGAGCTTCGACCCACCACTTCAACCTGTCAGAAACTTTTTCCTTAGCCATAGCTCAACCCTTCTTCTTGCTATTAGTGTTCAGCCATTACCCCTATTAATTTTTTCTGCCTCTCATCCACAAGGAGGGGTTTACATGGCTCATGACGCGGGTTGGGTTGGCTTCCATCCCTTCACTTGGTTTATGGCGTCCTTGCAGCCGTGGATGAAGAGTTCCGTGTCTGAGGCGAGGGATATGAAGCGAAATCCCTGCTCCATGTATCTGTCAACATCTCCTATGCCGCTGAATATGCCTGGTGAAACCCCTGTTCTCTTTGCCGTGTCTAGGACCGCGTTGAGGGCTCCGACAAGCTTGGGATGGTCGAACTTTCTGAAGACGCCCAGGGACATGGAGAGGTCCCAGGGCCCTATGAAGGCGACGTCGATGCCTTCCACGGAGAAGATTTCTTCAAGGTTCCTTATGGCTTCCTCCGTTT
>CALMNP010000033.1 GCA_937868875.1 uncultured Bacillota bacterium
TAGGCGGGACGGTCAATTTACTTTACCCGCAGTCCACACCCGCTGTTGCACTTGCTGCAGGCCCCGCTGCAGGAGTTGGGAACCAGGAGCGACGCATAGCACCGCGGGCACCGGGCGGTAGGGCCGTCCAGGGGCAGGCCGCACTGGGGGCACTGGAGCCCGGACGTCCTGCCGGATGCGCTGTCGGATGCCGGGTCGGCGCAACATCCACCGCCAGCCGGCGCCTCGGGGCGGGCCTCTGGAGCCTCAGGCCGGGGCCCTGGCGCTTCGCCCCGGGCCTCCGGTGCCTGGCGGGTGCCCTGCGGCCACTTCAGCGGGAGGCCCATCGTGACCCCTCCTTCCCCTTGCGGTAGAGGACGGCGAAGAGCATCAGCCCGACGCCTACCAGGCCCACCAGGCCGGTCAGCCGCAGGATGTCGGCGCTGTCGCCCACCTCCACCAGCCGCCCCAGTTGGGACACCACGCCGCCCACGGCAAAGGCGATGACCCAGGTGGCTATCCACAGGTTGGTGGCCCACCGGCGGCCCCTTTCCTTATAGAGCATCATGGCCGAGGCGATGCAGGGCACGAACAGCGTGATGGTGATCAAGGCCACCACCGTCTGCAGGGAGGTCAGGCTCAGGGAGTACAGCCCGGCGGCGCCGAAGTCGCGACGCACGATGCCCATGATGAAGGCCGTGGCCGCCTCGCGCGGCAGCCGCAGCAGGCCGACGGTGAGCGGGGTCAGCAGCCACTGGAAGAAGTTCAGCAGCCCGGTCACCTGCAGGGCGCTGATGATGAGGGCGCCCAGGGCAAAGAGGGGCGTCGCCTCGGTGAGGAAGCCCCAGGCCTTGGACCAGGTCTTCTTGGCCACATTGGCGGCGCGCGGCAGGCGGAGCGGCGGCAGGTCGATGAGCAGGTCGCTGGACGTTCCGGGCATCAGGGCGTCCAGCATCGTACCGGTGACCACCAGCACCAGGCCGATGACCACCAGGTAGAGCAGTACGTAGGCCGGGCCGACGCCGGCCAGCAGGCCGGTGATGACGCCCAACTGGGCCGAGCACGGGATGGCCAGCCCCAGCAGGACGGTGGCGATCCGCTTCTCCCGGTCGGACCCCAGCAGGCGCGTGGTCAGGGTGGCCATGGTGACGCAGCCGAAGCCCAGGATGATGGGGATGATGGCGCGGCCGTTGAGGCCCAGGTAGCCGAGCGCCCGGTCCACCAGGGCGGCGATGCGCGGCAGGTAGCCGGAGTCCTCCAGGACGGCCAGGAAGAGGTAGAAGCCGATGACCAGCGGCGCCAGCAGGCCGATGACGTAGGTGACCGTCATGGTCAGGACGCCGAACTCGCCGGCCAGGATCTGATAGATGGGCGTCCTCGGCGCCACGAGGTAGCCGACCAGCCCCTGCACGAAGGGCTCGTAATAGGCCTTCATGACGCCGTTCTCCAGGGCGTTGACCACGGTGCCGGCGATGAAGACGCCGATGAGCTCGTACATGCCCCAGAGGGCCAGGGCCAGGAGCGGGATGCCGGTGATGGGCCGGACCATCCAGCGGCCCAGGCGCGTGGCGAAGGTCGCCCCACCGGTGGTTTCCTGGACGCAGCGGGCGATGAGTTCGTTGACGCGGCGGCGGCGGTCCATGTAGACCTCGTCGCGGGAGGGCATGGCGGCCACGTGGTTGCGGGCTGCCACCACTTCATCCCCCTCCAGCACCAGCAGGGCCTCGCCCTGGTGGAGCCCCTTGGCCGTGAGCGGTCGCAGCCGTTTCGCCAGACCCGGGTCCAGCCGGCCGGGCCGTGCCTCGTCCAGGCGCCCCTTCAGCTCCGGCAGGCCCAGACCGCGTGTGGCCACGGTGGGCACCACCGTAACGCCCAGCTCGCGGCTGAGGGCCTGGTGGTCGATGGCCAGCCCCTGCCGCTTGGCCTCATCCACCATGTTCAGGGCGATGATGACCGGCGCCCCGGTGTCGATAATCTGCTGGGTCAGGAACAGGTCGCGCTCCAGGTGGACCGCGTCCACGATGTCGATGACCAGGTCGGCCGTCAGGATGGCGTCGCGCGCTATGCGCTCCTCGTCGCTCCAGGAGGACAGGCCGTAGACGCCGGGGGTATCCATGAGAATATCCCGGCCCATCCGCCCCTGCGAGATGTCCAGGGTGGTGCCGGGATAGTTGGAGACGTCAACGTACAGCCCGGTAAGGGCGTTGAAGAAGACGGACTTGCCGACATTGGGGTTGCCCGCCAGCACGATGCGGCGGGCTCCAGCCGGGACCTCGATGACGTTGGTGACGGTGTCGCAGTGGGCCATGGTGGTTCATCTCCTGGGGTGTGTCGATGGCCGGGTGGGGGGTTCTGCGTTTCAGCCGGAGCGGCCTGAACCGCCGCCACTCTCAGCCCTGGTGCGGCAGAATCGAGATGGTCGAGGCCAGGCGGCGCCCCACGGCGATCTCCTGACGGTTCTTGCGCAGGACGACCGGGCCGCCGGGAATGACCTCGTGGGCCACGACCACGTCTCCCTCGGTGATGCCAAAGCGGATGATCTGGGCCCGGATGGTGGGGTCGGGGATCTGCATGATGCGCACGGTGTCGCCGGTCTTTACCTGGGCGAGGGTCATGTTTGCTGGCCTCCTCCGTCTGTACATTGTACAGGCGCCGATACCGGAATATGGCTGCAATAGGCGTCCTTCGCCACCCTGAGAAGCGTTCTCAGCGAGGGGCCGTAAAAAAGACGCGGTTGATATCCGTTCTCGTTTCCATTCTATTCCCGAGCCAGACGACGGTCAATGAACTGAAAGGGCCCTCGCGATGGCCCGTTTTGGCTATTTGTGGTGGTCCGGCAAACGCCTCTGCTGCCCTGTCAACGGCCCGGAGACGGAGCACGACCCCGGGTCCGGGTTGCCCAGCTTTTCGGCGCCCTGTATGATAGCCGAAGGGGTGACGATATGCGGACCCGCCCTCTTCGGTGGCTCATCGTGGTGGCCTGGTGCCTGGGTATTTTTGCTGCAACGGCTTCTCCGGCCTATACGGGCGAGCACACCCGGCAGGCGGTATCGGCCTCCCTGCCCACCGCGTCCGCGGCGATCGTCGGAGCCATTAACATCATCCTGCGCAAGGCGACGCACACACTGGTCTTCGGCGGTCTGGCTGCGGTAACGTGGTGGGCCTTGCCGTCCGGGTCGAGCCGGAGCCTTTGGGCGTGGTCCTTCGCCAGCCTTTATGCCATCAGCGATGAGGTCCATCAGCTATTTGTGCCCGGTCGGTCGGGCGAGGTGTGGGACGCACTGCTCGACTCCGCCGCCGCCCTGGCAGCGCTGACCCTGATCTCAGCCTTCCTGCGGCGGCGGCGAAGGTAAAGGCGCGATTCCGGAAGTCATCCGGTCACGGCCTGTGGTACCATGCCGAATGAGACAAAGTTCGAGCACAAAGGGGGACCACCACGGTGCAGAGGCCCGATGTCAGCCTGACAGAAGAA
>CALMNP010000034.1 GCA_937868875.1 uncultured Bacillota bacterium
ACATAGAAGCCCCCGTCAAAGCGGGCTCGACTTTGACGGAGGCCATTTCCGTTGGGGGCTTTCCATTGTCAGGAAGAACGTTGGGAATTCAGGTGGTTGCTGTCTCTGTGCCGTCCGCCCCGGGGGTCTGTGAGATAAAACCCGGCAGGAAACGGGCTCTTGAGGCGAGAAGCAGAACGAATAGCCAGTCCGCGAACATGCGGGCAGCGAACATCCAGGCAACAAACGGGAGGTGAGGCTGTGCGATCTCGAAACCTGCTGCGGGCAGCAGCACTGGCGCTGGTAGCCGGCCTCATTCCGGCGTTGGTGGCCACGGCCGCCGCCCCCGTCTGGTCCGCCCGCCTGGTGGACCAGCTTCGGGCGCGGGGGCTGCTGGTGGGCAAGGCTCCGGCCGACGCCCCCATCAAGCGGGCTGAGGTGGCGCGCCTTCTGGTAGGCGCGCTGGGGCTCAGCTACGACGCTGCCGACCTTCGGCTTCAGCCCTCTCGGTTCTACGACGTTCCCGTGGGCGACGCCGCCTCCTACATTGAAACCGCCGCCGAACTGGGGCTGCTGCGCGGCTACGGGGACGGCACGTTCGGTCCCGACGCCCCGCTCAGTCGGGCGCAGCTTGTGACCGTGCTGGTACGGGCCATGGGCTGGGAGTCCCGGGCTCGCGCCGCCGCCTCCGACCCGCTGCCCTTCCGGGACAGCGCCGCCATCCCTCGCTGGGCCCGGGGCTACGTGGCTGTTGCCGCCAGGGAGAACCTGGTCAAGGGCTTTGGCGACGGCACTTTTCGACCGGACGAGAGCACGGCCCGTGGCGACGCGGCGGCCCTCATCGCCCGTTTCATGGAAGGGCGGGGCTCCTTGATTCAGCGGGAAGGCATCCTGGATCAGCCGGTGGGTGCCAAGGGCCAATTGAGCCTGAGCGGCCAGTGGCTGGTCCTGGCCCCCGACGCGGCCATCTACCGCAACGGCGAGGCCGTTCCCGCCTCGTCCCTGATCAAGGGTGAGCGGGTTCGCCTCATCCTCGACGACCAGGGGCGGGCCACCTACCTGGAAGTGGCCATTCCCTCGTACAGTGGCGTGCTTTTCGGCGTCAACGCCCAGACGAGGCAGGTTCGCCTGAAGCAGGACGACGGCCGCCAGGTTGAGCTGGTGCTTGGCCCCGGGGCCCGGGTCTTCCGCAATGGCCGGCCGACCGAGGCCTCCGGCCTGGTGCCGGGCGATGAGGTCTTCGCGCTGGCGGACGGCGGCGGACTGGTGACGGGCCTGGATGCCACCCATACCGATTTCGAAGGCGTGCTGGTGGAGGTGCGGCCGGGCGGTCGTCCCCGCCTGACGGCGGTTCAGGCCGGCGGCGTCTTTCTGGAAGCGCCTGTGGACGCGGAGTCCGTCGTCTACATCAACAACCGCAAGGCGCAGCTGGGGGACCTCCGCCCCTCGGACCAGGTGCGCCTCACCCGCGATGAATCCGGCACCGTCACCTATCTGGAGGCCCAAAGATGAGCAAGACCCTCCGTGCAGGAGCCCGCCGCCCCTGGCGGCGCGTGGGCGCCTTCCTTCTCATGAGCGCTCTGGCCGTGACCCTGCTGGGTCCGGGCGTCCGGTCCGACCTGGCCGTGGCGGGGGGCCCACCCAGCCCTGACGCGGCGCAGTCCTCCGACCTCATCAGCCCTGAACTGGAGCGGGCCCTGGTCACCCTCCTGACCAGCGGCGCCACCGAGGCCGTGGTGCATGTGGCCACCGAGCCCGGCAAGGCGTCCCAGGTGGCGGCTCTCCTGGAAAAGATGGGGGCGACGGTGGAGGGGAACCTGTCCAGCCTGGACTACCTCACCCTGCGCATCGACGCCCGGCGCGTGCCGGCCCTGGCCGCGGTCCCCGGCGTCATCGGCCTCAGCCTGGAGAGCCGGTTCCACGCCGGCGAGGGCGCCGGAAAGGCCTATGCTGAGGACCCCAAGGCGCCGGCTGACCCCAGTAACCCGGATAACTTTCTGGCCAACCGCCAGGCGCTTCGCGCCGATGGCTTCACCGCCGAGACCGGCGCCAACGGGCGAGGCGTGACCATCGCCCTGATCGACACCGGGGCCGATCCGTTGCACCCGGACCTGCGCACCACCAGCACCGGCAACCGCAAGCTGGTGGACTACCAGGACTTCTCGGGCGAGGGCGACGTGGACACCAGCCGGAGCAGCCGAGCCTCCGGCGCGCGCCTGGCCACGCCCTGGGGCACGTACATCCTGCCGCAGGGCCTGAGCCGCAGCGGACTGCTTCACTTCGGGCTGTTCCGGGAGTCGTCCCTGGCCGGGGGCGACATGAACCGCGATATCAACCGCAACGACAGCTCCGAGGACAGCTTCGGGGTTCTCGTGGCGGACACGGCCGCAGCCGGCCAGTATGATGCCGTCCTGGTCGATACCAACGGCAACCACCGCTTCGACGACGAGAAGCTCCTGCGGACCTTCTCCGGCTCAGGCGACGTGACTCTCTTCGGCACGCCCGAGGGGGGGCAGGTGGGGACCGTCGTCACGCGCGTGCGGCCCGACGGAACTGCGGTCAACCTGGGGTTTGACGGCAACGGCCACGGCACTCACGTGGCGGCGGTGGCTGCCGGCAGCCGCACGTCGGGCAAGGGTGCGAACGGCATTGCCCCAGGGGCCTCCGTCATGGTGCTGAAGGCTCTGGACTCCAACGGCGACGGCGGCTGGGACAACATCTCGCGGGCCATGGTCTACGCCGCCGAGAACGGCGCCGCCATCATCAGCATGAGCGTGGAGGGCAGCACGGACCACTCCGGCCAGAGCCCCGAGTCCCAGCTCATGTCGCGCCTGGCCAAGCGCTACAACGTCCTCTTCGTCACCGCCGCCGGCAACGGCGGGCCCGGCATCGGCAGCGCCGGTTTCCCCGGCTCGCCGGCCGACGTCGTCTCGGTCGGCGCCTCCATGACGCCTGAATTGTGGAAGACCTACTACGGCCTGACGATTCCCAAGCCCAGCCTGCTGGAGTTCAGCGCAGCGGGGCCGCGGCGTGACGGCACCATGGGCCCGAGCGTGGTGGCGCCGGGCGTGGCCGTCTCCGCCGTGCCGCAGTGGCTGAACCCCTCCGGCTACGACTTCAAGTGGGGCACCAGCATGGCGGTGCCGCACGTGGCCGGGGCCGCGGGCGCCCTGCTTTCGGCGGCCCAGGCCCAGGGACTGAACCCTTCCTTCCGCGGGCTCAAGTCGGCCCTGGAGGGCGGTGCCCACCCCATTCCCGGCTACCAGGTGGTGGAGCAGGGCTACGGCCAGGCCGACCTGCCCGGGGCCTGGAAGGCCTTGCTGGAGGAGGGCAGCCTGGTGGAGAAGCCGGGACCCGACGTGGAGCTTCAGGCCCTGGTGCCGGGGCAGGCCACCGCAGGCCTGGACGCCCGCAACTACCTGCCCGGCTGGATCCCCTTCGTGGTGCACAACCCGGGCTCTCCCACCCTTCGACTGATGTGGCGGAGCGACGCGGACTGGGCCGTGCCGCAGCGGGTCGGCCTGACCATCCCCGGCGAGGGTTCCCGCATTCTCCCCGTGGTCTATCGCGTGCCCCAGCAAAAGGGCTTGTACAGCGCCCTCCTTCACGGCTACCCCGTGTCCGCCTACGGCCCCGACCCCACGATCGGGCCGGAGGGCCGCGAGGGGCCGGCCGTGGAATTACTGAGCACTGTGATTGTTCCCTATGATTTCAGCCAGGCCAACAACTGGCGCCTCACCATTCCGGGCGTTGTGGAGGTGGGCCAGTACAAGCGCTACTTCCTGCGCGTCCCCGAGGGCGCCGGCCGCCTGGACCTGAACCTTAGCCTCTGGCGCGGCGCCGCCGGCCGTCCCACCGGTCGGGTGGAGGTCTACCTCTTCCGGCCGGACGGCCGCCTGCTGCAAGACTCGGACCTGGTGGGCGACGGCACCGGCTCCTCGGAGTACGACGTCTCCGTCGACACGCCCATGGCGGGCACGTGGGAGGCGGTGGTGCTGACTCCCGCGGACTATGCCCGCGAAGGCCAGTTCCTGTCCCTGTTCCAGATGGACGCGTCCCTGCAGGGCGTGCTCTTCCCCGACGGGCCTCTGCGCTTGACCGCCCGCCCCGGTCAGGCGGAGATCCCGGTGACGGTCCAGACGCTGGGCCGGGATGAGCCCTTCGATGGGTCCGTGGTAGGCGTGGGTCTCGGCCAGCCGGTCGTGGACTCCTCGCCGGAACTGCTGACCCTGCGCGAGGGCGAGATCACCACCCGCGACCTGCCCTACGTGCCGCAGGGCACCTCGCTGCTGCGGCTGTCCCTGGCCAGCCCGACCCACGTCCAGGGGCGCGTCAGCTTCTCCCTCTACCACAAGGACGAGAAGACGGGCCAGTGGCGCATCATCACGCCGCCGGGCGCGGCGGCGGGCACCCAGGACTTCCTGGACCTGCCCGACCCGGAGCCGGGCCAATATGTCGTTTCCTTCATCGCCACCGACCTGCCGGGCGGCCGCGGCACGTATGAGTACCGCCAGGTCATCCTGCCGGGCGGCGACGGCATTCGGACCAGCGACGCACCGCGGGTGCACGCCCCCGGTGAGCGCTGGACGGTCCAGGCCACCCTGCACCCGCCGCTCCAGCCCGGCCGCTATTACGGGCGCCTCATCGCCCGCGACAAGCAGGGCCGGACCCTGGGCTACTTGCCGGTGGAAGTCGACCGCGGTCTGGTCGGCGTGCAGGCCCACCTGCTCCCCCAGACCCTGGCCCGGGGGGAATCCGGCTGGGTCACCGTGGAGTTCCGCGACGACTTTGGCCGTCTGGCCAATCCGCTGGTGACCATCAACGGCGCCACGTACCAACCGCGCGGCGGGCAGATTACGCTGCCCGTGGGGCCGTCGCAGACTGACATCGCCCTGCACGTGACGGTGGTGGACGCGGACTTCTCCTACGGGGAGCAGACCCTGGTCCAGCCCGTGGCGGTGACGGCGCCGCCCCATGACGCCCTGGGGCCCGCGGGAACGGGGCAGGACTTTGACTGGCGCTACGAGAAGCTTCTAAACGAAATGGCCACCCCTGCCTCAGCCGGCGGGCACTGAACCGCCGGACTGACAGCAAGGGCCGTCCGGCTGGAGACCCCAAGGGAAGTGTGGTGGGACCTGCGTTGGAGCGACCAACAGTACTGGTGGTCGACGACCAGGTGGGGGTTCGCAAGCTGCTTGAGGCCGCCCTGGGCGGAGAGGGTTACACCGTGATGACCGCGGGCAACGGGCAGGAAGCCCTGGACCGCCTCGCCACGAGTTCGGACGTCCCCTCCTTGGCCCTGGTGGACCTGAGGATGCCGGTGCTGGACGGAGTTCGCACCTTGGCGGCGCTGAAGGAGCGCTACCCATCGCTCCCCGTGGTGATGATGACCGCGGTGGGGGACGTGGACCGCGAGGTCGAGGTGAAGCGGCTGGGGGCCGTGGAAACGATCGGCAAGCCCTTTGACCTGAATAAGGTTCGCACCCTGGTCGCAAGGTTGGTCGGGACATAACCGTAAGGGGGTCGCAACATGCCGGCTCCGCAAGACGACAAGGTTCCGGGCGTCGGCCTGACGGCCCGGGTGCGGCTGCGCCTATCCGCCCACGACGCCCATTACGGCGGCGGCCTGGTGGACGGAGCGCGCCTGCTGGGTCTCTTCGGCGACGTGGCCACCGAACTGCTGATTCGCCTGGACGGGGATGAGGGGCTCTTTGCCGCCTACGACATGGTGGAGTTCAAGGCCCCGGTCTTCGCCGGCGACTACGTGGAAGTGACGGGCACCATCACCCGCGTCGGGAACACCTCGCGGGGCATGAGCTTTGAAGCCTATAAGGTCATTGCCGCCGAGCCCACGCCGGAGCAACCTTCGCGGGCCGTGGTGCTGGACCCGCCGGTGCTGGTCTGCCGAGCGACAGGCACCTGCGTCACCCCCAAGGACCGCCAGAAGACGTGATGGGACGGCCGGCCTTCCAGGCCGGCCGTTTGCTCCCTATGGCCCGAGATGAGGCCCGGCGAGGCCCGGTGGGGACTGTAGAACCTCGCCGGGCGTCAGTGAGGAGGCGAGCCCGGTGGAAAAGCTGATCATTACCGCGGCCATGGTGGGCGCTGAGGTCACCCGCCAGGAGAACCCCAACCTGCCGCTCACGCCTGAGGAGATCGCCCAGGCGGCGGAGGAGGCGTGGAAGGCGGGGGCGTCCATCATCCACCTGCACGTGCGTGACGAGCAGGGGAAGGCCACGCAGTCGGCCGCCGTGTTCCGCGAGGCCGCCGATCGCATCAGCCGGCGCTGCGATGTCATTATTCAGGTCAGCACCGGCGGCGGCGTGGGCATGACGGCGGAAGAGCGCATCCAGTCGCTCACCCTGAACCCGGAAATGGCCACCTTGACTACCGGGACTGTCAACTTTGGCGACGGTGTGTTCTACAACCCGCCGAAGGACATCGAAGTCTTCGCCCGGGCCATGAAGGAGCGCGGCGTGAAGCCGGAGATCGAGGTCTTCGACGTCGGCATGATCGGCGGCGCCCTGGCTCTGGTCAAAAAGGGCCTGGTCCAACCGCCGCTGCACTATGACTTCGTGATGGGGGTGCCCGGCGGCATTCCCGGGACGCCCAGGGACCTGCTTCACCTGGTGGAGAGCCTGCCCGCAGGCTCCACCTGGAGCGTGGCCGGCATCGGCCGGGCGGAGCTTCCGCTGGGCGTTATGGCCATTATCATGGGCGGCCACGTGCGCGTCGGTTTCGAGGACAATGTCTACTACAGCAAGGGCGTCCTGGCGGAGTCCAACGCTCAACTGGTGGCGCGCATCGTCCGCCTGGCCCGCGAGTTGGGCCGTGAGGTGGCGACGCCGAACGAGGCGCGGGCCATCCTGGGAATGCCGCCGCGCTGAACAAAGTCGCATGGCGCGGCCGAAGATCCGCCGCGTCATACCGGACGGGCAAGGATTCGCCGGCTCCCTGGCGAAGTAAGTTGCAGGCGGCCGGGTCCCGTAGCCCGGCCCGGCGCGGGTCCGCTGGAAGGAGGCGCCCGAAGTGCTGGTCACCACGGAGACATCCCTGGCCCTTCGCTGCGCCCAATGCGGCCGGCTGGACGTTCACCCGCTCTCGCTCTTCGCTTTCTCCGGCAATCACACCGTTCGGCTCACCTGTTCCTGCGGCGCCCATAAGCTGACCGTGGGACAGCGGGGCGGACAGTTCTACCTCCAGTTCCCCTGCTTCCTCTGCGACCACACGCACTTCCTTTACTTTCCGCGCGCTGCCTTCTGGGCCCCGGAGCTGAAGCAGATCGCCTGCCCGGAGACCGGGCTGGACCTGGGGTTCTTCGGTGCCAACCGGCCCCTGGAGCAGGCGCTCTCGGACGCCCTGGGCGCGGCGGGCGAAGGTGCCCATGGCGAAGGCGCGCCCCCTGGGGGCTGGCCGAAAGTGCGCGGCACGCTCCCGATCCCGGACCAAGACGCTCTGGATTTGGTCGAGGAAGTCGGCTTTGACGAGTACTTCGAGAATCCCCAGGTGATGTACCAACTGCTCAATCGCCTGCACGAGATGGCGGCAAACGGCAAGTTGCACTGCGTTTGCGGCAATCCGGACGTGCAGGTGGAGGTGCTGCCGGACCGGGTGGAACTGACCTGCCCGACCTGCGGCCGCTGGCGTCCCCTGGTGGCCGAGTCGGACCAGGACCTGGCCCAGCTCGACCGCCTTGAACGCCTTCCCGCCGGAGAGCAGGGTTGGCGTGAAGGTGATGCTCCGCCGCGCGGCGGCGCCCCATTCTGGTCACACTAGCTCAAGGAGGTCAACACCATGCGCTTTTTCATTGACACTGCCAATGTAGATGAGATTCGCGAAGCGAACAGCTGGGGCATCATCTCCGGCGTCACCACGAATCCATCGCTCATCGCCCGGGAGGGCCGGGACTTTCATCAGGTGGTCCGCGAGATCGCCGGTATCGTGGAAGGGCCTATCAGCGCCGAGGTCATAAGCCTTGAATCCGCCAAGATGGTGGAGGAGGCCAAGCCCCTGGTGGCCATCCACCCCAATATCGTCATCAAGCTGCCCATCACCACCGAGGGCCTGAAGGCCTGCCACACGCTGAGCAAGCAGGGCGTCAAGACCAACCTCACCCTCTGCTTCAACGCCGCGCAGGCCCTGGCCGTGGCCCGGGCCGGCGCCACGTACGTCAGCCCTTTCATCGGCCGGCTGGATGACATCGCCGTGGACGGCATGACCCTCATCGACGAAATCGCCGAGATCTACGCCATCCACGACATCGACACCCAGATCATTGCCGCCAGCGTCCGCGGCCCTCTGCACGTGGTGCAGGCGGCCCGGGCCGGCGCCGACATCGCCACCTGCCCCTTCAAGGTCCTGGAGAGCATGCTCAAGCATCCCCTGACCGACATCGGCATCGACAAGTTCCTGGCCGACTGGGCCAAGGTTCCCAAGAAGTAACCAGAGGCAGAAAAACGGGGGGCGAAAGCCCCCCGTTTTGGTTCCGCCCCGGTTGCTCGCGGCTGCACCTGACCCTGCCGGCACGGCCAATCACCCTTCCTCGCCACACTTTGAGCCGCTCGTGTGGTATCATTCACAATTGCCGCTGACAGGGTATTGCGGCGTATGCGGTCCAACCGAGTGGAGGCGAAGCTGTGGAACGCGAGCTGGCCTTGGAGCTGGTACGGGTCACGGAGTTCGCGGCCCTGGCCTGCGGCCGGGAGATGGGCCGCGGGGACAAGATCCGTGCCGATCAGCTGGCGGTCAACGGGATGCGCCATGTGTTCGACACGGTGCCCATCGACGGCACGGTGGTCATCGGCGAGGGCGAGATGGACGAGGCGCCGATGCTCTACATCGGCGAGAAGGTGGGCATGGGCATGCCCCCCAAGGTGGACGTGGCCGTTGACCCCCTGGAGGGCACAAACCTTGTGTCCAAGGGTTTGAATGGCGCCATCGCCGTCGTTGCCGTGGCTCCCGAGGGGTGCCTGCTGCACGCGCCCGACATGTATATGGAAAAGATTGCCGTGGGGCCGGGAGCCGCCGGGGCCATCGACCTGACGGCCCCCGTGGACGATAACCTGCGGCGCGTGGCCCGCTTTCTGGGCAAGAACGTGGAGGACCTGACCGTGGTCATCCTGGACCGGGACCGCCACCGCCGCATCATCCAGGAGGTGCGCAGCACCGGGGCCCGGATCAAGCTCATCACCGACGGCGACGTGGCCCCCGCCGTGGCCGCCGCTGTAGGCGGGACCGGCGTGGATATGCTGCTGGGCATCGGCGGCGCGCCGGAGGGCGTGCTCACCGCAGCAGCCCTCAAGTGCCTGGGCGGCGACATGCAGGCCCGCCTCTATCCGGAGAACGATGCGGAACTGGTGCGGGCCCGGGCCATGGGCCTGGGCGACCCCCGGCAGGTCCTGCGCATCGACGACATGGTGCAGGGGGACGACGTCTTCTTCGCCGCCACGGGCATCACCGACGGCGACCTGCTCAAGGGCGTGCGCTACGACGGGGAGAGGGCCGAGACCGAGAGCGTGGTCATGCGCTCCAAGACCGGAACGGTGCGCTTTATCCACGCCATCCACCGCCTGGACAAGAAGGGCCTGGTGGTGGAGAGCGAGGGCTGAAGGCTCATCTGGCAGGATTTGCCGCGGATTTGTCGAAATCCGCCGAGCGGGATGGACCAAGGGGTCCGCCCACTCGGCCTTTTCACGTCGGGAAGGTGACCTTATGTCCAACAAGAAGCAGCGGTTGGGAGACGCCCTGGTTCAGGCCGGTCTGCTCACGCCCGAGCAGCTGGCCGCGGCCCTGGAATTGCAGCGGACCGGCGGGCGGCGCCTGGGTCAGGTGCTGGTCCAGCAGGGACTGGTGCAGGACCTGGACGTGGCCCGGGTGGTGGCAGACCAACTGCGGCTCCCGTTCCTGTCGGAAGGCGCTCTCCGCCTGGAACCGCAGGTGGCACGCCTGGTGCCCGAGGCCGCGGCCCGGCGCCTGCTGGCCCTGCCGGTGCGCGAAGAGCAGGGGAAGCTTCTGGTTGGCATGGTGGACCCCTACAACGTCTTTGCCCTGGACGAAATCCGCGCCCTGGCGGGGAGGCCCGTACAGCCCGCCGTTCTGACCGAGCGGACGCTGGAGGCGGCCCTGCGGTCGCTCTACGCCCTGGACGACGTCTCCCCGTCCCCCCGGGATGCGGCCGCCGACGCCGCACCCCCTGCCGACGCGGAGACCGGCTCCTTCGTCCTGCAGGACCAGGCCGCCGACGCTCCGGTAGTGAAGCTGGTCAACAGCATCCTGCAGCGAGCGTTGGATGAGCGCGCCTCGGACATCCACTGGGAGCCCCTGGCCGAGGGCATGCGGATTCGCTTCCGCGTGGACGGGGTGTTGCATGAAGTGGCCGCGCCATCCCGCTCGCTTCACGCGGCGGCGGTGTCACGCCTGAAGGTCATGGCCCAAATGGACATCGCCGAGCGGCGCCTGCCCCAGGACGGCCGCTTCCAGATTCGTCTGGGGGACCGGGAGATCGACCTGCGCGTCTCCACTCTGCCCACCGTTCACGGCGAGAAGGTGGCCATCCGTCTGCTGGACCGCAGCCAGGGTCTGCTGCAGCTGGAGCAGGTGGGTTTCCGCCCGGAGACCCTGGCTGCCTACCGGAGCCTGATCCGGCGTCCCTACGGCCTGGTGCTGGTCACCGGCCCTACGGGCAGCGGCAAGACCACCACCCTGATGGCCACGCTGTCCCAGCTCAATGCCCCGGAACAGAATATCATCACGGTGGAGGATCCGGTCGAGTACCATCTGGCCGGTGTCAACCAGGTGCAGGTGAACCCCCGCGCCGGGCTGACCTTCGCCACGGGGCTCCGGTCCATCCTGAGGCAGGACCCCAACATCGTCATGGTGGGGGAGATCCGTGACCGGGAGACAGCCGAGATCGCCGTGCGGGCGGCCCTGACGGGCCACCTGGTGTTCTCCACCCTGCACACCAACGAGGCCGCCGGCGCCCTCACGCGCCTGGCGGACATGGGCGTGGAGCCCTTCCTGCTCGCCTCCGCCGTGAGCGGCGTGCTGGCCCAGCGCCTGGCCCGCCGGCTCTGTCCGCAGTGCCGCGAGCCCTATGCGTTGGAGCCCGGGAACCCGGTGCGAACCGGCCTGCCCCTGCCGGACGGCCCCGTCCAGGTCTACCGAGCGCACGGGTGCGCTCACTGCCAGCAGACAGGCTATCGCGGCCGCCTGGCCTTCTTTGAATTGATGTCAGTGACCGAGCCCCTGCGGGACCTGGTGGCGAAGGGCGCCCCGACCAGCGCCGTGGCCGCCGCTGCCCGGGCCGGGGGCATGGCCACGCTGGCGCAGGATGGCGTTGCCAGGGCCCTGGCAGGCGAGACCAGCCTGGACGAGGTGCGCCGCGTCGCCTTCACCGATCTGGTGGGGTAGGCGGGTTGAG
>CALMNP010000035.1 GCA_937868875.1 uncultured Bacillota bacterium
GCGGCACCTCCAGTATTATTACTGTCTCGCCGCGATAAAGGAAAGTCAATGATTTCTAAAAGTTACGGCGTTCACGTTCCTTGACTTTCCTTAAAACTGGTCGGCAGAACCCCCAGGGCCTGCCCTCAGTCCCTGGCCTTGATCACCGCCAGCCAGCCGTGACGAAGCTGCACGTCGCCTTCATGGCCCAGGAGTTCATTGCTGACGCCCAACGACTCGCCCCAGCGCAGGGTGGCGTTCTGAAGCGGGTACTTGAACCCGCGCAGGGTCACGCCCGTCACTTCCGGGGTAAGAGGCAGCAGAGAGACGAAGTCCCCCGGCCGGCCCCGGACCACCTCGCTGTCTCGCGTCACCGTCAGCACGTTGCTCTCGTTGACCAGCCGCACCTGAACGCCCTGCTCCACATAGCGGGGCAGCAGCAGCACGTTGGCCCAGGTATGGTCCAGCCGCTCGCCGGTGGCGCCCAGAAGAAGGATCTCCCGCGCACCGCGCTCTACCGCCACGTCCATGGCCAGGTGCGTATCCGTCTGGTCCTTTTCTCGCGGCAGCCGGCGCACCTCCACGCCGCGCTCCTGCCAGCGGGCCACTTCCTCCTCCGGCAGGGAGTCGAAGTCTCCCAGCAGAAGATCGGGCTGGAGCCCCAGCCGCTCCGCGTGCCGGGCTCCGCCGTCCGCACAAATCACACGAGCCCCTGGCATTAGCCAGGGGCTCAAGGCCTCGTAGTCATGGATATGGCCATTGGCCAAGATCATGACGTTGTCCCAGTTAGCGGACCTCTCCACCGGTTACAACACCTCGTTGCCGGCTCAGGGCTCTCCAGACGATCCCCACAACCACCAGGTTGATGATCAGCTCCGGCCCCATGTAAGCGCCGTTGTACAGGAACGAGTAAACCGCCGGGGTCCAGGCGCCGGCCCACTGCTTCATGGCCTCAGGCGCCCACTGACTAAAGAATACCATGCCCGAAATAAAATGGCTAATGAAACGGCCGGCAATTGCCACAGTAGTTCCAAGTGAATCCTGCACTGAGGCTAGCGCTTCAGGTTTTGACAGTCAATACTCAAGAATCCCATCGGGTATGGCGTGAGCGCGAGGCCGCCACCAGTTCCACCGCCACCAGGCCGAAGGCGACCCCGGCCAGGGTCCAGAGGTTGAGGTTGCGCAGCACCAACCCGAAGCCCTGCAGAATGAGCAGGGCGGCATCGGCCAGGCCGGCGCTGGTGTTGAGCAGCATGCGCCCCAGGGTGACGGCCGAGAGCCTCAGGGCCTCCTCGGCCGATTCGGGCAGCAACAGCAGCAGGGTCAGCCAGAGGCCGGCGCCGGCCGCCAGGCTCAGGCCGCCAAGGACCCCGGCCTGCCACCAGGCCCTCTTGCGGGCCAGGCTGGTCCCGGCCAGTGGGTCCTCGCGTCCAGGCAGGTCGGGCAGTTGGAGCAGCAGGCGGTCCGTCAGGCCATCGCCGAGACCCTCCGGCAGGGGGCCTGATACCGCCAGGGCGTCCGTCAGGTCGGTAAAGAGGGCAAGGCTCGCGTCCAGGCGCTTGCGGCATGACAAGCATTGATTCAGGTGCACCCGCACCTGCTCCTCCTCCCGGGGCTCCAGGAGCCCCAGGGCCAGGTCATTCAGCCGGGGCAGTACCTCGCTACAGGTCAGCGGAAACACCTCCCTCCAGGGTTGCAGACGCTTCGGCGGGGGTCCGCCCGGTGGGTCCGGAATGGGCCGTTTCCGGCGGGCCTTCCTCATAGTAAGCCGTCAGCTGTTCCTTCAGCATGTGACGGGCCCGGTAGAGGCGGTTCTTGACGATGGTCAGGGGTTCGCCTGTCGCCTGACAGATGGCCTCGTAGGACATGCCCTGCTGGTGGGCCATCACCACCAGAACCCGGTACTTCTCCGGCAGAGAAGCCACCGCCTCGCGCACCCGGCGCTGTGTCTCACGCCGCGCCAGGGCCTCGTCCGGCTGATCCGCCGGGTCAGCCAGCCGGTCCATCTGGCCTTCATCCAGACCGGGTGCCTGCCGGCCGCGGCTTCGGCCCAGATCATGGCAGAGGTTGGTGGCGATGCGGTAGAGCCAGGGAGCCAGCGGGTCACCCCGCCTGAAACGGCCAAGAGCCCGATAGGCTCGCAGGAAGGTTTCCTGAACGGCGTCCTCAGCCAGGCCGGAGTCACCCAGCAACCGGTAGGCGACGGCGTAGAGCGGGCGCTTGTACCGTTCGACCAGCTCGCCGAAGGCCTCCCGGTCGCCGGCCAGGCAGCGCCGTATGGCCTCATCATCCCGCGCCGTATCGCTCAATCCGCTCACCTCGCCTGCCGCTGCCGATGGCCTTCTCTTCCGGTATACGGCCTGAAGGCTCTTCGGGTCTGACAGCTAGCCCTGCCGGCGCTTGCGGTGCCGGGCGCGCCAGGCCTGAAACTCCTGATCCTGCTGCTCGGCGCGCTCCCGCCACACCCTGAGGCCGGCCGCACGGTCCGGCGTACCCTGCAAGGCCAATTCGGACTGGGAGGCCTTTTCCCAGACCTCGATCATGTCCTCCGGGTCAAGCTGGACGTGGAACGTATCGCTGCCACAGTCCTTACAGCGGGGAACCCAGATGGTCTCGATGTTGTTCTCCTCAGCGCCGCGCGGCAACTCCCGGATGCTAAAGGCACGAACCTTATCGGGGTCCTGCAGGGCAAAGTCCTCGAAGCTGTGGCCAGCGCCGCACTTTGTGCAAACTACCCAGAAATCCAAAGCGGTTCCTCCCATCGGCGGCCTGACAGGACCGTCCCTGCGGTCCTGTTGCATCAGGCCACACCAGTTGACTCATTACAAGAACAGCCCGGGAGTTCCCTCCCGGGCTGTTCAAGAAAGATGGTCGGGACGACTGGATTTGAACCAGCGACCCCCGCGTCCCGAACGCGGTGCTCTACCAAGCTGAGCCACGTCCCGAAAGTTTTCGTTCCAAGAGGAACGGCACCTTGTATTATAGCGAACGGTCCGCATGACTGTCAACGAGGCTGTTTGGCCACATTTTTGCAGCCTTGGCCGGCTTCAGGGCATCATAGCGATGGCACGGTTGACGATGGACAAGGTGTTATCGTAGCCGAAGCGCGCCAGGCCGTCGTCGACGCTGAACCAGCGAACGTCGCGCACCTCGGACATCTGCGGCTTGGGCTGCCCGTCGACGGCCTCCACGAGATAGTAGTGAACGGTCTTATCGACGGTGCCGCGGTAGTCCTGATAACTGTAGCTGGTCTCGCCGATCTTGTCGAGAATGCGGCCCTGAATGCCGGTTTCCTCTCGGATCTCGCGGAGGGCCGCCTCTTCCACGGTCTCCCCGGGCTCCACCTTTCCCTTCGGCAGGGTCCAACGACCGTAACGATCCTGAATCAGCAGCAGCTGACCCGGGCCACCGGAGCGGTAGACCACGCCCCCGGCGGATATTTCGCGTATGACAGCCATGTTTCCTCACTGTGCGAAGCCGATTGATAACCCCATGGTAGGCGCCGCCCCCGCGGGTGTCAAGGCGCGGCTACGCAGGCTTGACGCGGAGCTTCAGAAGCGGCGTCCGTCCTGCTTCGACGACCCCTGAGGCGATCAATTCCAGGCTATCCAGGCGTTCCGGGTTGGTCACCACCACGGGCGAAACCAGCGAGTGACCTTCCCTCGCAATCAGCCCGGTGTCAAAGCGCACCAACGGTTGTCCCGTCTGCACCCTCTGGTCGGGAGAAACCAGCGGTTCAAAGCCGCGGCCCTCCATCTCCACCGTATCCAGGCCGACGTGCAGCAGAAGCTCCAGGCCCTCCGGCGTGGCAATGCCCACGCCGTGGCCGGCCGAGTGCACCAGAGTGACGGTGCCGGCACAGGGTGCAACCAGGGTGGCCTGCCCATTGACCTGGACCTCCACGGCAGCCCCTTCGCCCACCATCTTCTCGGCAAATACGGGGTCCGGCACCTGCTCCAGAGGCAGGGCGCGGCCGGTCAGGGGGGAGGTTAAGAATAGTTCCTTGTTCTGCGCTGCATCGAAACTCACAAGTTTTGCTCCTCGTTCCTTTAGTTGCTGCCTTACTTGAGGCGAGAGGATGGTGGCAAGCTCCACCTCACGCCGGTGAAGAAGAGAGGTAACGGCCCGGAGGTCATCGTCCACCCGGCCGGGGTGAGCCACCAGTTCCGTCACACCATCCGGCAGGCGGGCCAGGAGGGCCAGGGCACGCTCCTCGTCCAGGGCCTGTTCATCGGGGAGGTAGCCGACCAGGCGTGCCGGCGCCCCGAGTCCGCTGGCGTCCACCAGGGCGGAGTGCCGCGCCAGGAATCGGTTGTAGGCCCACTCCAGGGGACCAACGCCGCGGTAGCGGCCGGCCCAGGGGGTGTCGCCGGGGCGCGTGACGCGAATGGCGCCGATGCCGTACTTGTGCGCCAGCTCGAGAGCCAGGCGCGTGAACGGCGGGTAGGCGTGAACGTTGTGGTGGCTGTCCAGGTGGGTCGGCTTGCGCCCCAGTGCCATTATGGCCTGAATCTGGGCCTCCCACTCCGCCCGCACCTCCGAACGCCGGGCTTTCAGGACCAGACGGTTGAAGTTCTTGACGAAGCGGCCGTCGGGCCCGACCAGCGAGGGGACCTGCTGCGGCGGCAGCACCGGCCGGCCCGCCGTCAGCGTCAGGTGCAGGCCGACGCCCAGGCTGGGAACCTGCCGGGCCTGCTCCATGGCGTAGGCGGCGGACGGCATGCCCACCATCAGGGTGGTGCTGGTAAGCACACCTTCCCGGTGGGCCTCCAAAATAGCATCCGTGACGCCCCGGGTCAGGCCGAAGTCATCGGCGTTGATAATCAGGTGCTTCATGTGGTCTGACCCGCCTGGGTTGGGCGGCGGAACTGCGGCAGGTGGTCACGATGGGCCGCCAGCAACTCGTCCAGGATCTTCTCCGCCACATCCCGCGAGGGGGTCAGCGGGTGGGCCCTAAAGGCCTCTAGAGCCAGGTCTCTGTCTCCCTCGATGGAGGCGCGGGAGATGAGGTCCTCGCTGTGCTTCACGCGCCTGATCAGGTCGGCGCCGAACTCCGGCAGACGGCCCATGGGGATGCGCTCGTAACCGGAACCGTCCACCCAGGCGGGAACCTCCACGACCTGATCCGGTGCAAAGTCCTCCAGGGCGCCCTGGTTGGGCACGTTGACGATGAACCGCTGCCGCCGGCCGGTGACCATGGCGACGATGACTTCCACCGCCAGGTCGGCGTGGGAGGCGTGGCCGCGGTGCTTGGTCAGCCGGGGCTCGGCGGCGTTCGCCACCTGCCGGTAGTGCTCGTAGAGGTCCGGCAGTCCTTTCATGATGACCTGCGATCGCGTCCCGCCCCGCTCGGCGTCATACCGGGCATGCTGGAACATCTCCTGACGGAAGTAGTGGTAGGCCAGATAGTAATTCGGCACCACCCCGTGGCGCTGGAAGAGCCGCAGCACGTGCCCGGCTCGCTCGTCGGGAATCAGCCCAGCCGGCACCCAGCGCACCAGACGGTGCAGGCGCGGCAGCACGTTGCGGCCGTCCCGGTACATGGCGGTGATCCAGCCACAGTGGTTGATGCCCTTATAGTCGAAGGTGACGCCCTCCAGCGGGTAACGGAAGATGCGGGCGATTTCGTAGACCATGCCCACCGGCGCATCGCAGAGCCCGATGACCTTGAGGTCCGTGGACCAGGTCAGGGCCTGGGTGACCATGCTGGTGGGGTTGGCGTAGTTGAGCCACCAGGTGTTGGGCGCCAGCTCCTGCACGTCCTTCGCCAGTTCCAGGGCCACGGGGATGGACCGCATGGCGAAGGACAGGCCGCCGGGGCCCATGGTCTCCTGCCCTACCACTCCGTACTTGAGCGG
>CALMNP010000036.1 GCA_937868875.1 uncultured Bacillota bacterium
AAACCCGCCGCATAACCCGCCCTCCCCTGGCATAAGCATGGCCATGCCGCTCTATGAGGCGGCCCCACCACGCACAGGGGAGGATTCGGCTTGTTCGTCATTCGACTCCGCCCCGGTGTCCTGGCCCTGGCTCTCGCCGTCCTGGCGGGGCTCTGGCTGTTTGCCGGCTGGAGCAGCCACCAGCCGCCCATCTCACTGGGCGCCGCCGCGCTGGGGCAGCCTGCCGCGGGCGGATCATCCGGATCCGCCGGTCCCTCCGGTACCAGCGGCGGCCTGCTGATCTCCGGACCTCTTTCCAGACAGGGGGATGACCCGTCGGGCGGATCCAAAGCCGCCGCCGGCATGGCCCCAGGCGAAGACTCCGCCCGGGCCTCCGGCACCGGGGAGACCCAGGATTATGTGGTTCAACCCGGGGACACTCTCTCCGGCATTGCCCGCCGCTTTCAGGTGACCGTGAGCACCCTGGTCGCCGCCAACGCCCTGGCAGACCCCGATGCCCTGAAGCCGGGTCAGACGCTCCGCATCCCCGTCCACGGCGAGGTCACCTACGTGGTGAAGGAGGGGGACACGCTCTGGGATATCGCCACGCGCTTTGGCCTGGCGGTGGACGAGATGGCCAACCTGAACGACCTGCCTGACGTCAGCTCCCTGAGCGTCGGCCAGACCCTGCGGCTGCCGGTGGCCCGGTCCAGCGACCCCAATCCGGAGAAAACGCAGGCTGCCCTGGGGACGGGGACGATCAGCGACTTCAGTTGGCCCATTGTGGGCCGTCTGACGTCGCCCTTCGGTCTGCGCTGGGGACGCATGCACACCGGCATCGACATCGCCGGCACCACCGGCCAGCAGATCCGCGCCGCCAAGGACGGCGTCGTGGCCGCCGCCGGCCGCATGGGCGGCTACGGCCTGGCGGTGAAGCTGGACCATCCCGATGGCACCTCAACCCTGTACGCCCATTCCTCCAAGCTGCTGGTCAAGAAGGGCCAGCGCGTGTCCCAGGGCGACGTCCTCGCCCTGGTGGGCAGCACCGGCCATTCCACCGGCCCGCACCTGCACTTTGAGGTCATCGTCCGCAACCGCTCGCAGGATCCGCTAGGCTACCTGCCCAAGCGCTGACTCGACTCAAACCGCCCTTTCAGCTGAATTTTGACGGCCTGGGGCTCGCCG
>CALMNP010000037.1 GCA_937868875.1 uncultured Bacillota bacterium
GTGGCCTGACCAGGGCTCCATTTGGTGTCCCTTGTGAGGCAGTACCTTCCTGAAGGTCCATCCGTTCAGGTGCCGCATCACACGGTGCTGGTCCGCCCGCAGAACCGCTACTTCGATGTCTGCATGCTTCCTGGTCAAGCGTCCGAGGAACAGGTCAATCGCCCATCCGCCCGCAATGAACCACGGGCGACGAAGCCCTTGCATATGGCCGGCGACCCTTATCGGCTCGGCGAAGGGTTCCATGCGGATTCTGCCTACACCTTCACCGTGGCCAGGAACGCCTCCAGCCACTCCGTGGTGGTCTGCCCGGCGCGGAAGTCCGGGTGCTCCAGAATGCGTTCGTGCACCGGCAGGCTGGTCTTGATGCCGTCGATGCGGTACTCGTGCAGGGCCCGCATGGTGCGGGCAATGGCGGCGTCCCGATCCTCGGCCCAGACCAGCAGCTTGGCGATGAGCGAGTCGTAGTAGGGCGTCACGGTAAAACCGGCGTAGGCGGCGCTGTCCACCCGCACGCCGGGGCCGCCCGGCGGCTCGTAGGCCGAGATCTGGCCGATGGCGGGCAGCAGCCCCTTGTCCGGGTCCTCGGCGGTGATGCGGCACTCAATAGCGTGGCCGCGGATCTGAATGTCCTCCTGCTTGTAGCGCAGGGGCTGGCCCGCGGCGACTCGGATCTGCTCCTTGACGATGTCCACGCCGGTAATCAGCTCGGTGATGGGGTGCTCCACCTGGACGCGGGTGTTCATCTCGATGAAGTAAAAGTGGCCCAGGTGGTCCACCAGGAACTCGCAGGTGCCGGCGGAGGTGTAGTTTACCGCCTGAGCGGCCGCCACCGCCGCCGCGGTGATCTGCTCCCGCAGGGTGGGATCGACGTTGACGGAGGGCGCCTCCTCCAGCAGCTTTTGCCGCCGGCGCTGCAGCGAGCACTCGCGCTCGCCCAGGTGGATGACGTTGCCGAAGTTGTCGCCCAGCACCTGGACCTCGATATGGTGAGGGGCCTCCAGGTACTTTTCCACGTAGACCTCGGCCGAGCCGAAGGTGGCCTTGGCCTCGCTCTGGGCCTTCTCCCAGGCGGCCATCAGCTCTTCCTCGCTGCGGGCGATGCGGATGCCGCGCCCGCCGCCGCCTGCCGAGGCCTTCACCAGCAAGGGGTAGCCGATGTCGTGCGCGATGGCCAGCAGTTCCTCGCTGTCGGTGACGATGCCCTCGGAGCCCGGCACTACGGGCACGCCGGCTTTCTGCATCTCCGTGCGGGCCACTGCCTTGACGCCCATCTTCTCGATGGCCTCGGCCTTGGGGCCGATGAACTTGATGCCCCAGGCCTCGCAGACCCGGGCGAAGAAGGGGTTCTCCGCAAGGAAGCCGTAGCCGGGGTGGATGGCCTCTGCGCCGCTGGCCACCGCCGCGCTGATCAGGTGCGGGATGTGCAGGTAGCTCTGGGCCGCCGGGGCGGGCCCGATGTAATAGGCCTCGTCGGCGTAGCGGACGTGCAGCGCGTCGCGATCCGCCTCCGAATAGACGGCGACGGTCCGAATGCCCATCTCCCGGCAGGCGCGCATGATGCGAATGGCGATCTCACCGCGGTTGGCGATCAGGATCTTGTGGAACACCGGCAGTCCTCCCCGTCCCGGCCCGTGGCCTCGACGGCCCGGGCCTGATGCTGTATTTTCGCCTGGCTGAACGCGCTAGCGCCGGCGGTCGTAGAGGCTGGAACGCCGGCTCATCATGTCCAGCAGGCCGGCCTTCTGCCAGAAGGGGGCCGGGGCCGGCTCCATCGGCCGGATGTCGCGAATCTCAACGTGGCTGTCGCCCGTAGCTGCGTAAATGGCAGCGGTGATGGCGGCGACGACCGCAGAAGAAAGCTGTCTGGGCGCACGGATGGCCACGGGGTTCCTCCTCTCACCGGACTGCGTGTACTGCTACTGCTGCGAAGTTCAGCCGATGACGGCGAGGGCCTGGCCGCCGGCCACTGTCGTCCCCGGTTCCACAAGGATTTCCTTCACGACGCCTGCGGCCGGGGCGGTGATGTCGTTCTCCATTTTCATTGCCTCCAGGACCATCAGCACCTGGCCGGCGGCCACCGCCTGCCCCACCTCCACCTTCACGGCGACGACCAGGCCCGGCAGCGGCGCCGTCACGGCGCCGGGGGCCTGGCCGGCCGCGCCGCGGCCGGGCGGAGCTGCAGGGGCCGGAGCCGCCTGGGGCGGCGGAACGACCTGGGGCGTAAAGCCCGGCGGCTGGGGCGGCGCCGGCAGGCGCACGGGCTGCTGCGCGGCGCCGGGGCCTGCGGTTTCCTCGACGGTGACTTCAAAGGGCTGGCCGTTGACGGTGACCCGGAAACGCTTCATGTCTGCAATCCCTTCCTATGCGTTGGGTTCGGCCCATAACGCCGCGGCGGGGCCGCAGCGCTCCTCCCGTCCCCCGGGCCCTCTCGGGGCGCCGGCCGGGGCAGGTCAGATGGGGAAGTTGCCGTGCCTCTTGGCGGGGCGGCTCTCGCGCTTGCCGGCCAGCGAACGGAGAGCGCGGCAGAGCACCTCGCGGGTCTCGCGGGGGTCGATGACCCCCTCCACCAGCCCCAGGGACGCCGCCACGAAGGGCGTGGCGAATTTCTCGCGGTAGTCCTGGATCAGGGACTTGCGGGTGGCGACGGGGTCCTCGGCCTTCTCGATCTCCCGCTTGAAGACGATGTTGGCGGCGCCCTCGGGGCCCATCACGGCGATCTCGGCCGTGGGCCAGGCGTAGCTGAGGTCGGCCCCCAGGGACTGGCTGCACATGGCCAGATAGGCGCCTCCGTATGCCTTGCGCAGGATCACGGTCAGCTTGGGCACCGTGGCCTCGGAGTAGGCGTACAGCAGCTTCGCGCCGTGGCGGATGATGCCGCCGTGCTCCTGGGCGGTGCCCGGCAGGTAGCCCGGCGTGTCCACGAAGCTGATCACCGGCAGGCCGAAGGCGTCGCAAAAGCGGATGAAGCGCGCGGCCTTGTCGGAGGAGTTGATGTCGATGCAGCCCGCCAGCACCCGCGGCTGGTTGGCGATGATGCCCACGGGCCGGCCCTCCATGCGGGCGAAGCCGACCACCATGTTGGTGGCCCAGCGCTCCTGCGCCTCCAGGAAGTCGCCCCCGTCCACCACCGCCAGGATGACGTCGCGGACGTCGTAGGGCTTGTTGGGGTCGGAGGGCACGACGTCCAGGAGCCGTTCCTCCCGCCGGTTGGGCGGGTCGTTCGCCGGCAGCAGCGGCGGATCGTCCAGGTTGTTGGAGGGCAGGAAGGAAAGCAGCCGCTTGATCTGCTCGAGGGCGGCCTGGTCGCTCACGGCGATGAAGTGGGCCACGCCGGAGGTCTGGTTGTGCGTCACGGCGCCGCCGAGCTGTTCGAAGCTGACGTCCTCCCCCGTGACGGTCTTGATCACCTCGGGCCCGGTGATGAACATGTGGCTGGTGCCGTCTACCATGAAGACGAAGTCGGTGAGGGCCGGGGAGTAGACCGCGCCGCCGGCGCAGGGCCCCATGATGGCGCTGATCTGGGGGATGACGCCAGAGTAGGAGGTGTTGCGGAAGAAGATCTTGCCGTAGCCGTTGAGGCCGGCCACGCCCTCCTGGATGCGGGCGCCGCCCGAGTCGTTGATGCCGATGAAGGGAACGCCCGCCTTGGCCGCCAGGTCCATCACCTTGCAGATCTTGTTGGCGTGCATCTCGCCCAGGGAGCCGCCGAGGACGGTGAAGTCCTGGGCGTAGGCGTAGACCTGCCGGCCGTTTACCGTGCCAAAGCCGGTGATGACGCCGTCGGCGGGAGCCTCCGCCCTGTCCAGGCCGAAGTCGGTGGAGCGGTGGCGCACGAGGGCGTCGAGTTCGGTGAAACTGCCGGAATCGAAGAGGAAGTCGAGCCGCTCCCGCGCGGTCAGCCGCCCGGAGGCCCGGCGCTTTTCAAGCTTCTCGGCGCCTCCGCCGAGGGCGATGCGCTGCCGCTCTTCGGTCAGCCGCTCGACCCGTTCACGCATGTCCAAGACGATTTCGTCACTCCTTGCCTGGGCCGGGGTGCTCCACGAACTCGAGGAGCACGCCTCCCAGGTCCTTTGGGTGTACAAAGCAGACGCGGGAGCCGCCAGCCCCCGCCCGCGGCTCCTCCGACAGCAGGCGGAGCCCTCCCTGCCGGGCCCGGGCCATGGCGGCGGCGATGTCGGGCACCTCCACCGCCAGGTGGTGGATGCCCGCGCCCCGCTTCTCCAGAAAGGCGGCGATGGGGCCGCCGCCGTTCATGGGCTCCAGCAGTTCCAGGTGCGTGTCGCCCAGCCGGAAGAAGGCGGTGCGCACCTGCTCGCCAGGCACTTCCTCCAGATGCTCCGGCTCGAGGCCGAGGGCGAGGCGGTACGGGGTGAGGGCCGCCTCCAGGCTGCGAACGGCGATGCCGATGTGGTCAAGCCGCATGGCGTTCCTCCTAGGTGCGTACCTGGCTGCGGATGAACGCAGCGATGTCGGAGATGGGCGTTCCGGGTCCGAAGACGGCGGCCACGCCGGCCTGGCGCAGGCTGGGCAAATCGCGTTCCGGGATCACGCCCCCGGCCACCACCAGCACGTCTTCCATCCCCTCCCGGTGCAGGGCCTCCACCACCCTCGGAAGCAGGGCGTTGTGGGCGCCGGACAGGATGGACAGCCCCACCACGTCCACGTCTTCCTGGGAGGCGACGCGGGCGATCTGCTCGGGCGTCTGCCGCAGTCCCGTGTAGATGACCTCCATGCCTGCATCCCGCAGGCCGCGGGCGATGACCTTGGCGCCGCGATCGTGGCCGTCGAGGCCTGGCTTGCCGATCAAGACCCGGATGGGGCGTTCGCTTCCCTGGGGCCCGGCCTGAAAGGCCATGCCTCACACCTCCGCCGCAGGCCTGTACTCACCGAAGACGGAGCGCAGCGCGCCGCTGATCTCGCCGATGGTGGCGTAGGCGCGAACCGCATCCAGGATGGGTGGGAGCAGGTTGTCGCCGCCCTCGGCCGCCCGCCTGAGGGCCGTCAGGGCCTGCTCAACGGCGCCGCCGTTCCGCTGCCGCCGCAGCCGGGCGAGCCGCTCCGCCTGATGGGCCTCCACGGCCGGGTTGAGCGTCAGCAGCTCGGGCTGTGCCTCCGCCTCCAGGGTGAAGCGGTTGACGCCGACCACCAAGCGCTCCCCGGACTCGACCTGCCGCTGGTAGCGGTAGGCGGCCTCCTGGATTTCACGCTGGACAAAGCCCCGCTCGATGGCGGTGGCGGCGCCTCCCATCGCCTCGATCCGGTCGATGTAGGCCAGGGCCTCCGCTTCGATGCGGTCGGTCAGGTGCTCCACGTAGTAGGACCCGCCCAGGGGGTCGACGGTGTCGGCCACCCCGGACTCGTAGGCGATGATCTGCTGGGTGCGCAGGGCCACGCGGGCGGATTCCTCCGTCGGCAGGGCCAGGGCCTCGTCCCGGGCGTTGGTGTGCAGGGACTGGGTGCCGCCCAGCACGGCGGCGAGGGCCTGCAGGGCCACGCGCACCACGTTGTTGTCAGGCTGCTGCGCCGTGAGGGAGGAGCCGGCGGTCTGGGTGTGAAAGCGGAGCATCCAGGAGCGCGGGTCCCTGGCGCCCACCCGGTCCCGCATCAGCCTGGCCCAGAGCCGCCGGGCCGCGCGGAACTTGGCGACCTCCTCGAGGAAGTCCATGTGGGCGTTGAAGAAGAAGGAGAGCCGCGGCGCGAAGGCGTCCACGTCCAGACCGGCGCGAACCGCCCGCTGCACGTACTCCAGGCCGTTGGCCAGGGTGAACGCCACTTCCTGCACCGCGGTGCAGCCGGCCTCCCGCATATGGTAGCCCGAGATGGAGATCGTGTTCCACTCGGGCAGGTGGCGGGCGCAGAAGGAGAAGACGTCGGTGATCAGCCGCAGGGACGGCTCGGGTGGAAAGATGTACGTGCCACGGGCCGCATACTCCTTGAGGATGTCGTTCTGGATGGTGCCGGATAGCTTTTCCGTCGGCACCCCCTGCTTTTCAGCCACGGCGATGTACATGGCCAGCAGGATGGCGGCGGGGGCGTTGATGGTCATGGACGTGCTGACCCGGTCCAGCGGGATGCCGTCCAGCAGCACCTCCATATCCTCCAGGGACGAGATGGAGACGCCTACCTTGCCCACCTCGCCGGCGGCCAGGGGGTCGTCGGCGTCCAGCCCCAGCTGCGTCGGCAGGTCGAAGGCAACCGAAAGCCCGGTCTGCCCTTGTTCGAGCAGGTACTTGTAGCGGCGGTTCGACTCCTCGGCGGTGCCGAAGCCGGCGTACTGGCGCATGGTCCAGAAGCGGCCGCGGTACATGGTCGGCTGGACGCCGCGGGTGAACGGAAACCGCCCGGGGAAGCCGAGGTTGGACAGGTAGTCCGGGCTCGACTCCAGGGGCGTGTAGAGCCGCTCCACAGCCAGGTCTGAAGCCGTGCGGAACGAGCCCTGCCGCTCCGGGCGCCCGCCGGCCTCCTCCTCCTCCCAGCGGCGCTTGGCCTGCTGCAGCCCCTCCAGACCTTGTTGTCTGAATTCTTGGGAGTAGGTATTCATACCAGCTATATATTCACCGGTTGGAGCCATTTCCCTCTTTTTCCGGTCGTCCAATTTTCTCCACCACCACCCTGACCCCGCACACTGCGGACAGCGCCCACCGGGGCGCTGTCCGGTGAATGGGGGCTTCGATGCTGAGATTGAATCGGGCCGCTAGCACAAGCATTGCCAGGTCCGCCACAGGACTTGCATCATCAAATCTGTGCCCACAATTCTAGCACGGGGAAGGGCCGGGGTCACGGGTCCCCTGCCCAACCGGCGGCGCGCGGGCGGTAAACGGCAGAACAAAACCCCGAGGAGCCAGGGCCTCGGGGTTTGTCGGGCGGGTCGTCGCCGGAACGGCCGATCAGTTTATCCAGCCGCGGGCGGACATGGCCTCGGCCACACGCTCGATGGCCACCATATAGGCGGCATCGCGCATGTCCACGCCGCGGGTTTCCTTCATGTTGTAGACGTGCTTGAAGGCGCTGACCATCATGCGCTCCAGTTTGTCGTTGACCTCGTCCTCCGGCCAGTAGAAGTGCATCATGTTCTGCACCCACTCGAAGTAGGACACGGTCACGCCGCCGGCGTTGGCCAGGATGTCAGGGATGACGAAGACCCCCTTCTCCTCCAGCACCCGCGACGCCTCCGGCGTGGTGGGGCCGTTGGCCGCCTCGCAGACGATCTTCGCCTTGATGCCGGCCACGTTGCCCATGTTGACCTGGTTCTCCAAAGCCGCCGGGACAAGGACGTCCACGTCCAGGGTGAGCAACTGGTCGGTCGTGAGGGGCGTGGTGCCAGGCATGCCGGCCACGGTCTTGTGGGCCCGGGAGTATTCGAGGGCCTCCGGGATGTGAATGCCGGTGGCGTTGTAGGCGCCGCCCATCACGTCGTTGATGGCCACCACCTTGACGCCCATCTCGTGCAGCAGCTTGGCGGTGTTGGAGCCCACATTGCCGAAGCCCTGCACCGCCGCCGTGGCGCCCTTCAGGTCCAGGCCGAGCCGCTTCGCCGCCTCGCGGATGGTGATCACGGCGCCGCGCCCGGTGGCCTCGCCGCGCCCGGCGGAGCCGCCCAGCACCATGGGCTTGCCGGTGATCAGGCCGGGGGCGTTGTACCCCTTGATGCGGCTGTACTCGTCCATCATCCAGCCCATGATGCGCGGGTTGGTATTGACGTCGGGAGCAGGAATGTCCTTCTCGGGTCCCACGAACTCGGCGATGGCCTGGATGTAGGCGCGGGACAGCTGCTGCAGCTCGCGGTCCGACATCTCGCGGGGATCACAGACCACGCCGCCCTTGCCGCCGCCGTAGGGCAGGCCAAGGACGGCGCATTTGATGGTCATCCACATGGAAAGCGCCTTGACCTCATCCATCGTGACCTGGGGATGGAACCGGACGCCGCCCTTGGCAGGACCGACCACGTCAGTGTGCTGGGAGCGGTAGCCGATGAAGGTCGTGACGTGCCCGTCATCCATCCGAACCGGAACGGAGACGGCAAGCACCCGGGTGGGCTCCTTCAGAATCTCGTATACGGCAGGATCCAGGGTCAGCAGATCCACCGCCCGCTTGATTTGTTGTTGGGCGCTCTCCAGGGGATTCAGGGTTTCCATGGACTTGGGAGGACCTCCTGAGGTACTCGAATAGGCGCCGGCCGCTCGGCCAGGCACCGGGCCGTGGGCCGGGGGCTAGGAGTCCGACCTCACAACCGAGCCGATGGCGGAGCGGTTGAACTTGACCTCCACCTTGTCGGCGATCCGAAGAGTGACCACCTTCTCATCAATGTCGACGATGGTCCCGTGGATCCCGCCGATGGTCACGACACGGTCGCCCTTGTCGATCGAGCTCAGCATGTCGCGGCGCTTCTTCTGCTGCTGCTGCTGCGGGCGGAGCAGCAGGAAATAAAACAGGGCCAGGGGCACCAGCCAGATGAGAAGCGTGACGACGCCGGATTGCTGTGGCAATCAGACTCCTCCTTGATCTGTCGGTTTTCCACCAGAAACTTTTCGCCGCCTCGCGATTAAACCCTTCTCCCCCGATCCTCGGACCCCCAGACGGCGTAGAACGACTCGCGGAACGCCAGTTCGGTCCCGGCGGCGATGGCCTGCCGGAGTTCGGCCATCAGCCGCCCCAGATAGCGCAGGTTGTGCAGGGAGACCAGGCGCAGGCCCAGGATCTCCTCGGCCTTGAACAGGTGGCGCAGGTAGGCCCGGCTGTAGTTCCGACAGGTGTAGCAATCGCAGGCCGGGTCCAGCGGGCCCGGGTCCTGGCCGTACTCGGCGTTGCGAATGACCACCTTGCCCAGGGAGGTGAAGGCCTGACCGTGGCGGGCGATGCGGGTGGGCAGGACGCAGTCGAACATGTCCACACCGCGGAGGGCGCCTTCGATCAGGGCGTCCGGCGAGCCCACGCCCATCAGGTAGCGGGGCCGGTCCTGGGGCAGCAGCGGCACCGTCTCCTCCAGGATTTCGTACATCACCGGCTTGGGCTCGCCCACCGACAGGCCGCCGATGCCGTACCCGGGCAGGTCCAGGGCGGTGATCCGCCGGGCGTGTTCCCGCCGCAGGTCGGGGTAGGTGCTCCCCTGGACGATGCCGAACAGGGACTGCTCATCGGACCGCAGGTGCGCCGCCTGGCAGCGCTCGGCCCAGCGCGTGGTCCGCTCCATGGAGGACCTGGCGTAGTCGTGCTCGCAGGGGTACGGAGTGCACTCGTCAAAGGCCATTATGATGTCAGCCCCCAGCGCGTTCTCGATCTCCATGACCTTTTCCGGCGTCAGGGTGTGGGTTGAGCCGTCGAGGTACGACTTGAAGGTCGCCCCCTCCTCCGTAATCTTCCGCAGCGGGGCCAGACTGAACACCTGAAAGCCGCCGCTGTCCGTGAGGATGGGGCCGTCCCAGTGCATGAAACGGTGCAGGCCGCCCTGGCCGCGCACCAGTTCGTGACCGGGGCGCAGGTAGAGGTGGTAGGTGTTGGACAGGATGATCTGGGCGCCGGTGCTCCGGACCTCCTCCGGCGTCAGGGTCTTGACCGTCGCCTGCGTGCCCACGGGCATGAAGGCTGGGGTGTCGATCTCGCCGTGGAGCGTTCGGATCCGGCCGAGCCGGGCCGCGGTCTGACCGGAGCGCTGCTTGACCTCGAAGGTGAGAGGCTTGTTCACGTGGCGTCCTCCTGGAGCGTCAGAGAATCAGCATGGCGTCGCCGAAGCTGAAGAAGCGGTAGCGCTGACGCACGGCCTCCTGGTAGGCGGCCAGCATCAGCTCCCGGCCGGCGAAAGCGGAGATCAGCATGAGCAGAGTCGATTTCGGCAGGTGGAAGTTGGTGATGAGGGCGTCCAGCCCGCGCACGGGCCTGCCGGGGTAGATGAAGATGTCGGTCCAGCCGGAGCCGGGGTGGATGACGCCGGACTCGTCCGCCAGGCTCTCCAGGGTGCGGGCGGTGGTGGTGCCGACGGCAACCACCCGTCCTCCCTGAGAGCGGGCCCGGTTGAGTCGGGCCGCTACCTCCGGGCTGAGGGAGAACCACTCCGCGTGCATGCGGTGCTCCTCCACCCGGTCCACCTGCACCGGGCGAAAGGTGCCCAGGCCCACATGCAATGTGACAAAGGCCACCTCCTGGCCCCGGGCCTGCAGTTCCTCCAGCAAGCGGGGCGTGAAGTGCAGGCCGGCGGTGGGCGCGGCGGCCGACCCGGCGGCGCGGGCGTAGACGGTCTGATAGCGCTCCCGGTCGCGCAGGGGCGCCTTGATGTAGGGAGGCAAGGGCATCTGGCCGAGGCGATCCAGGACTTCCTCCCAGACGCCTTGATAGGAGAAGCGGACCACCTTGGAGCCTTCGGCGGGGCCGTCGCCCAGCACCTCGGCTTCCAGCTCGCCCTGCCCGAAGCTGAGGCGCGTGCCGGGCTGGAGCCGCCTGGCCGGTCGCGCCAGCACCTCCCAGGGGGCGTCCAGGGCATCGTCCAGCCGCCGCAGCAGGAGCAGCTCGGCGCGCCCGCCGGAGGGCAATCGGCGGCCGATGAGCCGGGCCGGCATGACACGGCTGTCGTTGGCCACCAGCACGTCCTCGGGCCGCAGGTATTCCGGCAGGTCGCGGAAGCGGCGATGTTCCCAGGTGCCGCGCCGCCGGTCGATGACCATCAGGCGGGACGCGTCACGGGGCTCCACCGGCTCCTGGGCGATCAGTTCCGGCGGCAGCTCGTAGTCAAAGAGTGCGACGTCCATGGATACCCCCGCAAACGAGGAGCGCGGCCCGGGGGCCGCGCCCATCCGAATCGTGGACTTAGTTGGATACGGCCAGGTCGGGCCGAGGCCCAACGCTGGTTCCCTGATAGTAGTGTCGCAGGATGTCGTCGAAGGTATGCCCGCTGTTGGCCATGCCGCGCGCGCCCCATTGTGACAGCCCGACGCCGTGGCCCCAGCCGTGGCCGACCAGTTCCAGCGAGGCCGGAACCAGCTGCTTGCCGACGGCGACGGCCGGCTGTCCGGCCAGGCTGAGCCGCGTCCCGCCGGCGCCCTGCACCACGGCCTGGCCGGGCGACACCGTTGCCACCTGCCCGCCGGCCGCCAGAGCGGTCACCGGCTGGTCTGCGGCCAGCGGCACCTGCACGGCCTGCATGCCCTCCTGGTGCGGCACGATGTCGAACAGGGTGCTGTTCAGCCCCAGGGCCAGGCGCAGCTGCGAGGCCTTGACCTCCAGGCGGCCCTTGCTGCCCACCAGGGCCAGGGTGGTCCAGCGGCCGGACACGCCCCTGGGCCCCGCGGGTTCCAGGCCGTACACGGTGCCGACGTCCATGCCCTTGCCGGCCAGCGTCTTCTGCATCTCGACCAGGGGCAGGGTGACGGTCCAGTTGTACTTGGGCGACTCCTGGTCATAGTCGGGGACGCCCTTCAGGTAAGGCACGGAAGCCGTGAAGACGTTCTCGTTGTTCTCGGTATGGCCGCCGCCCGAGGCGAAGAACATGGCGTTGATGACCTGGCCGCCGTAGACGATCACCTGGTTGCGGGTGGCCTGCACCGCTGCGTTGGACCGCGCGTCTTCCGAGTTGACCCCGCCGTAGACCTGGCTATCCACCGTGTCCACCACGTCGAAGCCCTGGCCGGCGAACTTGCTGTTCTGCATCTGATAGAGGGCGTACGTGCGCGCCGCCACCGCCTGGGTCTTCAGGGCCTCGGCGGGAAAGGAAGGCGGCATCTCGCGGGGCACGACCCCCGGCAGGTAGTCCTCCAGGTCCAGCTCGTTGACCAGAGTGATCAGGCCGGCGGCGTTGCGCGAGACCTCCAGTACGCCCCGGTAGCGCTTGCTGCCCGAGCGGGCGATGCCCGGCTGGCCGTCCGAACCGGCGGCCGGCTGCAGCCGCAGGGGGCCGGTGAACGTGCCGACGCCGGCCACCGCCAGCCCGGCCTGGTTCACCTGGATCGTCACCGCCTGCCCGGCGGAACCGTCCAGAACCGGGGCGCCGGAAGCCAGGTTGACCAGGGTGTAGGCCCCGTCGGCGCTGAGCTGTACCTGGGTGAGCGTGGTGCCGAGCCCGACGCGAATGGCGCGGCCAGGCCCGGCCTCGGCGGCCTGTGCCCCGGGCGGGGCGACCAGGCTCAGGGCCAGTCCGAGAGTCAGGGTCAAAGCGGCCAGGCGCAGCCGCAGTCTCATAGCGTTTCCTCCATGGGGTCAGGGTGATGCTCCCGGCGGGCCGAGGTCAGCCGGCCGGAGTGCTGGGCCACGAGACCTACTTTCGACGGCATGTCAGGCGCTTCCTGCCCTGCCGGGCGCAGGACAAGAGGAAAGCCGCGGCAATTTGCCGCGGCCTGTCGGGTTTTGGAACGGATCAGTCGTCAGCCTGCTGACGGTCGCCTTCAGGCGAACCGCCGCTCTCTTGCGTCTGCCCGTTCTGGTTGGCGTCGCCTCCGAAGATGCGGTCCAGGAGAGCGCGGAACTGCTCTTCCCAGGAGCCCTGCGAATCCTTGCTCCGGGTCCCCGCATTGCCCTTGCCGCGGCGGGACCGACCCTTGGCCTCCTTCTTGTCCTTGCCGTCCTCACCGGTCTTGGACTCCTGGCCAGGGGCGACCTTTGAATCGCCCTGCTGGGCGTCCTTGCTGTCATCTTTGGCCGGTTTGCCCTTGCCGTTGTCTTTGCCCTGATCGGCGTTGCCCTGTCGGTCCACGCCCGCCTGGGATTCGCCGTCATCGCCCTTCTTGGCCTGACCAGGCGGAAGGCCTTTATCGCCCTTCGGCCCGCGGCCCATCTCGGTCACAAAGTGGTCCACGGCCTGCATCAGGTCATCGTTGGTCTTGGCCTTGCGGACGTTCTCCAGGGCCTTCTCCAGGACGGCCTTGTCGCCCACCTGTTCCAGGGCTCGGGCCAGAGGCTCGTTCTTGAGCTGCTCCTTGCTGAGCACCACACCCTGACGCGCCGCTTCGCTGGCCACCATCAGCTTGCCGGTGGGGACACCTTCGCGCCTGGCCGCCTCGCGCACTTCAGCCGGAGCCGCCAGCGACTCCACCTGATTCGGCAGGCCGCGGCCGTTCAGGACCGCCACCGCTGCCTGCTGTGAAGCCTGCACCTGGCGCTGCACCGCCTCCGGCAGCGGCTTATGTGCCGCGCCCGGGGTCACGGTAATCAGCACCATGTTGTCATTGGTGGCCGACAGGTAGCCGGCGCCGATGGCCTTCTCGGTAATCTGCTGCACAGCTTGCTGCAGCGGCAGCCCCTTCAGGGACAGCTGCTGCAGGAAGGCCGCCGCGTCGTCGTTGACCGCCTGTGCCTCCAACACGTTGCCACGGGCATCCACCTGCAGCTCCAGGCTGGGGTTGATGTCAACCGCCACGTAGGCCGCCAGGGCCTGACCTCCGAACAGGGACTGCACCGACGGAGTTCCCGGGACGACCAGGGCCAGCAGCACCACTGCGGCTGCCACCAGCCAGGCCGGAGCGACCCTTCGGCGTGCCGGCGGGGCGACCACCGTGGACTCGAACTGGACTTCCTGGCCCAGTTCCCAGTCACGTCCGGCGGGGACCCGCCTGTACTTCCCATCGGGAGTAAGCACGACGGCCAGGCCCTTCCCCATTTCCAATACCAGGCCTTGTTGCCGACTCATGCTTCTCCCCTCCTTCCCCCCACCAAGATGTTATGATTTCGCGATATACTCCCGCAGGTAGACGAAGTCGTCCATCAAGGCGAGAGCAATAGCTATGATGTACTTGCGCTGACGTTCCAGGGTCTTGCGGCTGACCTGCACCTCTGACTCCAGCGACTTCAGGGGGAGCTCCCCCTTCCTCGCCAGGTGCGCCCGGTACTCCGGGCTGGCGGCCACGATGCGCGCCGCCTGCATGGCACGCTTGCGGGCGTCATCGTGCTTGGGGGTCACGTCCACCAGTTCCTGAAGCGAGATGCCGAACTCGCGGAGGCGGGCCTGATAGCGGAGGATTTCCTCCCGGCGCTCCTCGGATTCCCCCCGGGCGGCGAACTCCTCCTGCGCCCGGCGGTTGTGCACCGCGTTGTAGGTCTGGCCCTCCTCGTCCTCGTCATCGAAGCCGGTGAGGGCAACCTCGCGGCGCTGACCTTCCTTGCGGAAGTGGTCGATCAGCCGCCGCCGGATGACCATCTCGGCGAAGCCGAGGAAGGACACGCCCTTAGCTGGATCGTAGCTGTCAATGGCCTCGTTGAAGGCGAGCAGGCCAATAGAAACCTCATCGTCACGACCGGCTTGAACGAAACGCCCGCTGACGCGGGAAGCGATGCCGAGTACGAAGGGCTGAAACTTCTCGATGACCTGGTTTCGGGCCTGTGCGTCGCCATCCTTGGCCCGGGTGATAAGCTGGGGCAGGTCCGCGCCGTCCGGGCGGTCGGCTACGCGGTCCCGCTGCCAAAAGAGAAGGCCCAAACGGCATCCACCTCTCTCGGGCACTACATTCTTCGCAGCTTGACGCTGCTTTGTGGGGGATCACCCGAAAAATCCGTGCGGAAAGTGGGTTTTGGGACGGTCCACCCACCCTTCAGTGTATACCGCCGGCCCCGTTGAGCATCACAGGAGCCGGGTCTGCGCCTCGGGCGATCCCTCGCCCTGAACCGGGTAGGAGACGCCCAGGTGTTCGTAGGCCGGCCGCGTGGCGATGCGGCCCCGCGGCGTCCGCTGCAGGAAGCCGATCTGGATCAGGTAAGGCTCATAAACGTCCTCAATGGTCTCCACTTCTTCGCCCGTGGCCGCCGCCAGGGTCTCCACCCCCACCGGTCCGCCGCCGAACTTGACCATGATGGTCTCCAGGACGCGCCGGTCGACCCGGTCCAGGCCCAGTTCGTCCACCTCCAGCAGCCGCAGACCCTCGTCCGCCAGGTCCCGGGTGATGACGCCGTTGCCGCGGACCTCGGCCACGTCCCGCAGACGCTTGAGCATGCGGTTGGCGATGCGTGGCGTGCCGCGGGAGCGGCGGGCGATCTCGCGGGCGCCGGAGGGGTCCAGCTTGACCCCCAGGATGCGGGCCGCCCGCACCGCCACCTGCTCCAGTTCCTCGGCCGAGAAGTACTCCAGGCGGCTGATGACGCCGAAGCGGTCGCGCAGGGGCGAGGTCAGGGCCCCGGCCCTGGTGGTGGCGCCCACCAGCGTGAACCGCGGCAGGTCCAGCCGCAGTGACCGGGCGCTCGGCCCCTTGCCGATGATGAGGTCGAGGGCGAAGTCTTCCATCGCCGGGTAGAGGACCTCTTCCACGGTGCGGTTGAGGCGGTGAATCTCGTCGATGAAGAGCACGTCCCGCTCGCCCAGGTTGGTGAGAATGGCGGCCAGGTCGCCGGGCCGCTCGATGGCCGGCCCGGAGGTGACCCGGATGCTCACCCCCAGCTCGTTGGCGATGACGTGCGCCAGGGAGGTCTTGCCCAGGCCGGGCGGGCCGTACAGAAGCACGTGGTCCAGGGCCTCGCCCCGGTTCATGGCCGCCTGGATGTAGAGGGACAGCCCCTCCTTGGCCTTCTCCTGGCCGATGTACTCCGCCAGCCGCTGCGGCCGGAGCGACAGGTCCAGGACGGCGTCCTCCTCCCGCCCCGCGGCCGATACGATGCGTTGTTCCAACGGATTGCCTCCCCTGGGTTAGAGCCGCCTGGCCAGCAGCGTGAGTCCCTGACGAACCAGGGCTTCAAGTCTCGGCTCCGGCCCGTCCTCCTGGCCCTGCCGCAGCTTCTCCACGGCCATGGCCACCTCCGCCCGGCTGTAGCCCAGGCCCAGCAGGGCTTCGGCGGCGTCGCCGTAGACGTCGCCCGCGGCGGTGACGGCCACCAGACCTGCCGCCGCCCGTGCGGCGGCGGGCGCGGGCAGATCGCCCACCTTGTCCTTCAGCTCCAGACACATGCGCTGTGCCGTCTTCTTGCCCACGCCCGGCACCTTGGTCAGCAGGGTGACGTCTTCGCGCGCCACCGCCAGGCGGAAGGTCTCCGGCGTCACAGCGGACAGAATGCTGAGCGCCAGCTTTGGGCCGATGCCCGAAACGGACTGCAGCAGTTCAAACAGCTGATACTCGTCCTGGTCTTTGAAGCCGAAGAGAGTCAGCGCGTCCTCGCGCACCAGGAGGAAGGTCCAGAGCAGGACCTCCTCGCCCACCGGCGGCAGGCGCACCCGCGTCGAGTGAGGCACAAAGGCGCGATAGCCCACGCCAGCCACGTCCACAATGACCTGGTCCTCGCCCAGGACGGCCACCTGACCCCTTATGTACCCGATCATCGCGCCATCCTCCCGGCCGGCGGCCGCCCTTCCCGGTCGGCCTCCTGCAGCCTCTTGAGACGCCGCTCCACCTCGATGGACTGGAGGCAGCAGCAGGCCACCGCCAGAGCGTCCGCCGTGTCGTCCGGGCGGGGCACCTCCGCCAGGCCCAGCAGCACCTTGACCATCTGCTGCACCTGAGCTTTTTCCGCCTTGCCGTAGCCGGCCACCGCCTGCTTGACCTGGCCGGGCGTGTATTCCGCCATCTCCAGGCCGCGCTGGGCCCCGGCCAGGAGCACCACGCCCCGGGCCTGGCCAACGCTGATGGCCGTGGTCACGTTGCGCCCCATGAACAGTTCCTCCACCGCCAGCACCTCCGGCCGGTAGCGGTCGATGATGGCGGCAACGCCCTCGTAAACCTGCAGCAGACGCTCCGCCGGGGGCGTCGACTTGTGCGTGGCCACGTGCCCGTAGTCGACCACCCGCAGCCGGTTCCCTTCCATATCCACAACGCCGTAACCGCACAGGGCGGTCCCGGGGTCGACCCCGAGCACCCGCATGAGCATCCCTCCGCCGGGCCAAAGAGCCCGGACACGCATAAAATCAGTCCCCGTCAGGCTTCGACGGGGACTGATGCATTCCCTTCCGTTTCTTAATCACTCTGCCAGTCCTTCCAGGTACTGGGCCACCGCCTCATCGCCTTCCAGCACGTAGCCCTGCTCCAGCAACCGCAGGTCGGGGGGCTGCAGGGCATCGGCCGGAAAGACCGTGGTCTCCTTGACCGGCTGGTCCGTGCGTGGCTTCCCCCAAAAGACGGTCACCCTGCCGTCCCGGATGCCGATGGTGCGGTAGCGCTCCATCTCGCCCGGGTCCATGCCCGGGCACCAGGCGTCCTTGACCTCCCGCACCACCACGCGCTCCGGCGTGAAGTCCACCACCGTCCACTCGGGGTGAAACCGCCGCAAGGCCTCGAGGGACAGACCTACCGTGTCGGGCTCCGGGGCGATGGTCTCCTCCACGGTCCGGTCGCACTTCAGGTACGTGGTGCGGACCACCAGCCGGGTGGCGGGGCCGATGACCGGTACAGCCGGTCCGCCGACCGCGGCCTGCCCGGAGACGTGCGTCTCTTCCAGGCCCGGCTCCGGCCGCGCCTCGTTCCGGAGGCGAGCGGAAGTCAGAATGTAGCCCGCGGCCACGCCCGCCGCCACGATGGCTACCGCCGCCACGACTCGCCACACAGACCCTTTCCACCAGGTCACAGCTTTCTTACCTCCCCGCCGGGGCTTGACATAGTGTTGCCCCAGGCGGGACCGCGTTATGCAAAGGGACGGGCGGGGCACAGAGAAAGCCCGGCCGTCAGGGCCGGGCTCTGTTTCCTATGGCGTCTCCTCCAGGAGGGCTCAGCCGTTGTACCGCTCCACTTCCTCGTCGGAGATGTCTGCGTTGGTGTAGACGTCGCTGACGTCGTCGTGGTCTTCCAGCATGTCGATGAGCTTCAGCATCTTCTGCGCGTCGTCGCCGGTGAGCTCCACCGTGGTGGTGGGCAGCAGGGTGACGTCGGCGGACGAGGCCTGCAGTCCGACCTTCTCCAGGGCCACGCGGACCGTCTCCAGTTCCTCCGGCGCCGTCAGGATCTCAAAGGTCTCTTCATCCGCCCGCATGTCCTCGGCGCCGGCCTCGAGCGCGGCCATCATCACGTCATCCTCGCTCTGCTTGGCGGCCTTGCGGTCGACGGTCATGACGCCCTTCTTGTTGAACATCCAGCTGACGCAACCGGTCTCGCCGAGGTTGCCGCCGTTCTTGCTGAAGATGAAGCGGACGTCGCCGGCCGTGCGGTTGCGGTTGTCGGTGAGGATCTCCAGCATGACGGCG
Organism: uncultured Bacillota bacterium; assembly: GCA_937868875.1. GTDB lineage: Bacteria > Bacillota > Sulfobacillia > JAMDAP01 > JAMDAP01 > JAMDAP01. Next base: position 18,071 of record CALMNP010000037.1, read on the forward strand.
GCGCCGCCGGGGCCGTACCCCTCGTAGTAGAACTCCTCTACCGTGGCCCCGCCCAGCTCGCCGGTGCCCTTCTGGATCGCCCGCTTGATGTTGTCGGCGGGCATGTTGACCTCGCGGGCCTTGAGGATGGCGGTGCGCAGTTGGAAATTGCCATCGGGGTTGCCGCCGCCTCGCCGGGCCGCCAGGATGATATCGCGCGCCACGCGGGAGAAGGCCTTCCCCTTGGCGGCGTCTACCTTTTCCTTGGTGCGCTTGATGTTTGCCCATTTGGAGTGGCCGGACATGCTAGCTCCCCCTAGATCAGGAACAAATCGCTATTTCGAGCAAAACACATTGTAGCATAGCGTAGCGACAACCAGCAACAGGCCTGGCCAGGCCGGTCCGGCGACGGCCTTCGTCTTGGAAGGAAACCGCGCCAGGCGTGGAAAGATGGGCAAGTCTGTCGAGGGACGCCTGGGGGCGCGACAAGTCGCGGCGCGGACCCACTTGATTCGCGGGACAGCCCTCGGTGGCGCTGATATCCTGTGCCCGTGCGGGTTGGTCCCGCAGCACAAAGAGCCACGGGAGGGCCCACGGTGACCCCTGTCGTCCAGCCGTATGTCCGTCTTGGTTCCCCTGCTCCGCGCCGGCCGGCTCGCGCCGCCCTGCATCCGGTAACCGAAGCCGTGGCCGGCTTCGGAGCTGTGCTGATGGCCATCGTCACGCTGCCGGAGGGCTGGTCGCGGCCGGCCGCTCACGGCACCTTCCGGTGCGAGCAGCGGACCCGTCAGGCCGGCCGTTCCTGGGCCAGCCGCGGCGCCGCCGTCCTACCGGTTCTGTCGCGGAAGGGGCGCCCCCTGGTCCTCTCCCTTCGCTCCGAGCCGTTCCTGGGCCCGGCGGCCAGCGTGATCCCGCCGGCCTCGCCGGCACGGCGCGTCGTCGCCCGCGGCGTTGCCCTGTGCGGGGGCCACCGTGGCTTCGTCACCCTGCAGGAGCGCGGCTCCCTCTTTGGCCGCCGCCGCCCCGAACTGGTCCTGGAGTGGGCCTGTCACCACACCCAGCGCCGCCTGTCCCTGACCGTTCAGGGCGCCCGGGACGATGACCTGGCCGAGTGGCTTCCCGCACTCACCCAGGTGAGGTGCCACTGAAGACCACCGACGATCACTGCAGCCCTATGCGCCCCCGTTGGACAGAGCCACCAGGCTGATCAGGATGAAGGCGATGCCGTACCACTGCCGCCTGGTGAGCGGCTCCTTCAGGAAGTGGGCGGCCAGGCCGATGGTGAGGACGGGCGACGAGGCGGAGACCGGTGCCACCACGCCCACCGGGGCCACGGTCACCCCCAGGTTGTAGGCCACGCCACCGCCGGCCTCCAGGGCGGCGATGAGCAGGAACCACCAGCCTGGGACGGGCCTTGCTCCGCCCGCCGGGTTGCGGGGCCGGGCCAGATAGATGTAGGCCAGAGCCGCAATCGCCGTCGGGATCTTCATCCAGAGCGAGGTCTCCACCGCGCCCACGGCCTGCGCCACGGGTTTCAAAAAGGTGTTCATCAGGGCAAAGGTGGCGAGGGCGGCCAGGGCCCAGCCCGCGCCCGGCGCCCAGCCCATGCCCCGCGCCCAGCCCACGTCCGGCGCCGCGGCGATCTCGCCCCTGACCCCGCTGCCGGCGGACACCAGCAGAACGCCCAGCACGTTGCCGAGGACCGCTGCCCACTGCAGGGGCGACAACTGGTCTCCCAGGAAGAAGGCGCCGAAAAGAGCGGCGGCCATGCTCCAGGAAGCCGTGATGGGCGTGACCACCGAGACCTCGCCGATAGCGAGGGCGCGGAAGAGCGTCAGGTTGGCGATCAGGTAGAGAACGGCCAGGCCCGCCAGCCGCACCGCCATGGCGGGAGGCGGCACCACGCCACCGCCCAGGCGCCAGGCCGCCAGGGCCAGGATGGGAATGCCCCAGGCCTGCATCCAGGCGAAGACCCGGGCAGGGTGCACCCGCCCCATCAGCACCTTCAGCAGAAAATCAAGAGTGCCCCAGCCTATCAGGCTGAGGCTCCCGAAGAACGCGCCGGCCAGAGTCGGATCGAGACCTGCGATCACCGGGGTCCGGCCGGGGGCAGCCGGCGCTTGTGTTCGCTCCGGCGGTTCATCTCCTCGATGCGCTGCGCCACCTGGGGCGGCGCCTCGCCCGTCAGGATGTAGTGGTCCAGGGCCTCGTAGGTCAGGCCCATCTCCGTCTCGTCGGTCTGCCCGCCCCAGAGCCCGGCCGACGGCGGTTTGTCAATGATCGCCTGCGGCACGCCCAGGTAGGAGGCCAGTTCCCGGACCTCCTGCTTGACCAGGTTGGCGATGGGCAGCAGGTCCACGCCGCCGTCACCGTACTTGGTGAAGTACCCGACCGTAGCCTCGCTCTTGTTGCCCGTTCCCATCACCAGGTAGTTCAGGCTGTTGGCGTGGTAGTAGAGGGTCAGCATGCGGAGGCGCGGCTTCAGATTGGCCACCGCCAGCCGCGGCGGGGCGGAATCCTGACCCTGGCTCAGGAGGGCCAGGAACTGATCGTAGACAGCGTCCAGAACGACGGTCCGGGCCTTGATGCCGAACGCATCCGCCAGCAGGCGTGCGTGCTCGGCGTCCTCCGGGTTGGAATGGCAGGGCATGATGACGCCCAGGACCTTCTCGCCGAAGGCGCGGCGGCAGAGCCCGGCCACGACGGCCGAGTCGATACCCCCAGACAGGCCCACGACCGCGCCCTCACTGCCGGCCTCGGCGGCCCGCTCCCGGAGCCAGGCGACCAGACGGTCACAGCGCTCAGCGACCAAAGACATGGTTTGACCTCCTCACGAACCGGCGCAGCAACATGGGTGTAACCGGTGTTCCGGCCCTAATTTTTCGCCGGGAACAGGCGGGAATCCTGTCCGGTGTCAGGTATCCATGGCCACATCGACGACTCCGGGCCTCCAGCCCCGGTGCCAAATGCCCGGGGCAACAACAAGGAGGCGGCCCGCTTGCACAGCGGGCCACCTCCCAGGTGCGGAACGGAAGGTTCAGCGCAGCAGGTCCTGGAACAGGACGCTGGAGAGGTAGCGCTCGCCCGTGCTGGGCAGGACCACGACGATGAGTTTGCCCTTGCTCTCGGGCCGGCGCGCCACCTGCAGAGCGGCGGTCACGGCCGCACCGGAGGAGATGCCGCACAGGAGGCCCTCCTCCTTGGCCAGACGCCGGGCCATCTCCACAGATTCCTGGCTGTTCACGGCGATGACCTCATCCAGGACCGCGGTGTTCAGGTTCTTCGGGATGAATCCGGCGCCCAGGCCCTGAATCTTGTGCGGGCCCGGCTGCCCGCCGGAGATGACGGCCGACTCCGCCGGCTCCACGCCCACGATGCGAACGCCCGGCTTGCGCTCCTTCAGCAGCTCGCCCACGCCCGTGATGGTACCGCCGGTGCCGACCCCACCCACGAAGACATCCACGCGCCCTTCGGTGTCGCGCCAGATCTCCTCCGCCGTGGTGGCGCGGTGAATCGCCGGGTTGGCGGGATTCTCGAATTGCTGCGGAATCCAGGAGTTGGGCGTCTCGGCCCTGATCTCTTCAGCGCGGCGAATGGCGCCCTTCATGCCCTCTGCCCCAGGCGTCAGCACCAGTTCGGCCCCGTAAGCGCGCAGCAGGGCGCGACGCTCCAGGCTCATGGTCTCAGGCATGGTCAGAACCAGCTTGTAGCCACGGGCCGCGGCCACAAAGGCCAGGGCGATGCCGGTGTTGCCGCTGGTCGGCTCGACAATGACCGTGTCCTTGGTCAGAATGCCGCGGCGCTCCGCGTCATTGATCATGGCCAGACCGATGCGGTCCTTGACGCTGCCGGCCGGGTTGAAGTACTCCAGCTTGGCGACCACCTCGGCTGCGGCGCCTTCGGTGACCCGATTCAACCGGACCAGCGGCGTATTGCCTATGAGATCCGTGACAGACTGGGCGATGGACATTCTCTTATTCCCCCGTAAGCAAATCGGAATACTAAGCCTTATCGATGACCTCATGCTAGCAGTCCGTTCCAGTACTGTCAAGACTGCCGCTGATAAACATTCCCCAATGGGGAGGAAGATGTTTCATGGTATTGCTAGGCCTCCAGCTAGCCAACATTAATACCAGCCAAGTCAGAGGAGGTGACACAAGCATGGCTGATGGGCAGCGCAGCAACCAGGTCCTCGTCCCTCAGGCGCGTCAGAGCCTTGACAACCTGAAGAATCAGATCGCCTCCCAAATCGGTGTCAACCTGCAGGGTTACGCCGGTGATATCGCGACCCGTGACGCTGGCAAGGTTGGCGGCCAAATGGTCAAGTTCATGATCCAGCAGGCCGAGCAGCAGCTCGGTGGAGCTGGTGCCGCCGGTGGCGGTTTCGCGGCCACCGCACGTCCTACCCCGACCCGCTAACGAGCAATATCTGAAGGGCGGCCGGTGGGCCGCCCTTCGGCTGGTCTTCCCGAATGGCAAAGGCCGCCCGCAAGGGCGGCCTTTCCTTAAGAACGTGTGTGAACGGAACGGATTATAGAGGGAGCGCGTCAACCGTTGCGCTTCAGCTTCCCCGTCTGGAGCGCGTAGCGCTCACCCCAGCCGAAGGCTGTGAGGCCCAGGGGGATGAGCACGAGCCCCAGAGCTACCAGGCGCCACAGGTCCGGCGCCAGTTGAGCCACGCCGGCGCCGCGGAGCAGCGCGTCGCGCGCCGCCGCGAGTGTGTAGGTGGCCGGCGACAGGGCGGCCAGCGGCTGCAGCCAGTGGGGCAGGGCGGCGACATCGTAGTAGACGCCGGAGACCAGCAGCAGCAGGGCCTGCACGATGTGCGTCGCCTGCGGCCCCCGCTCCGGGGACATCAGGGGAAGGACGGCGGCGATGAGCCCCAGCCCCATGAAGGAGAAGCTGGATACCACCAGCACGAGGAAGGCTGACCCCAGGTTCGCCCCCTGCAGGTTGAGCCTGAAAAAGAGGACCACGGCCAGCAGAACCAGGGCCGTGCGCAGCACTCCGTAGACGATGCCGAAGAGGCAGGTGCCGCCCAGGTGCGTCAGGCGCCGCACGGGGGCCATAAAGGTGTACTCGATGGTGCCCTCCCACCGCTCCCAGGCGACGGCCTCGCTGACCGTCTCGAAGAGGATGGAGAGGAAGCCCCAGAGCAGGGCGCCGATGACCAGGTAGAGCACGCGCTCGTTGGCCAGGGCTGTGGCGGGCTGGCCGCCCGTGCCGCCGGTGCTGTCGACGCCGATGAAGCCGATGGTCAGGGTGTTGACCATGGTGTAGACGAGGAACACGACCTCCCAGCCCAGGTAGCGGCGGACCAGGTAGAAGTTGCGTTCCACAAAGGCGTAGCTGGCACGAAGCTCTTGCGCTGCTGAACTCAATCCGCCACCTCCTCTTTCCAGTCGCGTCCGGTGTAGTAGAAGAACGCGTCCTCCAGGCTGGGCTCTCCGCCCTGGTGGGGTACCCCCGCCTTCAGGACCTGGGGGGTGTCCAGGGCCACGATGCGCCCGTTGTCGATGAAGGCCACGCGGTTGCAGAGCCGGTCCGACTCCGCCATGTCGTGGCTGGTCAGGATGACGGTTGTGCCGTGGTCCCGCTGGACCTCCAGCACGAAGTCCTGGACGTCGTTCTTGGAGCGGGGGTCCAGCCCGGTAGTGGGCTCATCCATCAGCAGCAGCGCGGGCGAGGTCAGCAGGGCCCTGGCCACGGCCACCTTCTGCTGCTGGCCGCGGGACAGGTTCTCCAGCGGCACGCGCGCCTTGCGGGAGGAGAAGCCCAGCCGGTCCAGAATCTCCAGGGCCCGGCGCTGCCCCTCTGCCACCGGCACGCCGTAGAGACGGGCGGCATAACGGAGGTTCTCCATGGCCGAGAGCTTTTTGAAGAAGGCTGCATCGACCGAAACCCGGTTGATGAGTCGCCGAACCTCCATGCGCTCGCGGGTCACGTCGCGCCCGAAGATGCGGAGGGTGCCGCGGTCGGGCACCAGCAGCGTGGCCATCAGGCGAATCAGCGTCGACTTGCCCGAGCCGTTCGGCCCCAGCACGCCGAAGATCTCGCCCTTCGGCACCTCCAGGCTGACGTCGCGCACCGCCTCCACCCGCCGCCGGCGCCGCGCCCGGGACCACCAGGGTCCCGGCGCGGTGTCCGGCTCGTCGTTCTCGCCGCCTTCGGACTCCACAAAGGTCTTGCTCACGGCCTCACAGAATACGGCCGGCGTCTGATCCAATTCGATCACGAAGATCGCTCCTTCGGTCGAGACCGCACCCCCTTAGTAGAGGCGGGTCTGACCGGACATTTCGCGGTAGCGCGTCATGGTCTGCTCCCGATGAGCCTCAACCTGACGCTGCAGCTGCAGGCGCCGCGCTTCCTGCTGGGCCAGCGCCTCACGATTGTACTCGCGGCGCTGGACGCTGATCTGGTAGCTGCCGATTGTTAGAACCACAATGAATCCTCCCCTCGAAACAAAAGAAAAAAGCCATGGGCGTTGATTGGTCAGCGCCCATGGCCGTGCATGCGGAGGCAGGTGCCCAGTTGGGCAGCCCCGGCAAACAAAACGGACCGCAGGCGCTGTGCGCGGCCTGCGGTCCGTACCTCAGCGAAGTGTTATCGCGATCGGACGGCAGGCCGTGAAGACATGGAGATTCCAGTTTCAACGATGACCGGACGGTTGGCGGTGATGAGCATCATCTTCACGAGCCTCCTTTGGGGTGTTGCCCCGCGAACTGGATACGTCTTACAGTAGCGATTATAGCTGAGGAACGAAATGGGTGTCAAGGCAAATACGGAATTCGGAGGGAAGAGTCTTTAGCGCGACTCAACACGCTACTATGGTAAAGGGGCGAAGCCTGGGGCGGGCTAGGGCAAGGCAGGCGGCGTCACGTTACCGCTCTGCGGCGCGTACGGCGTGCCGGGGACCAGCAGGGGCGGCAGAGCCTGACCTGGCGCGGTTCCGCTCAGGTACACGGAGGGCACCTCGCCGTTCAGCACCGCTGCCGTGATGAAGGTGTTGGTGTAGACCTCCACATCCCTGCTCACCAGCGGAACGAGCACGCGGATGGTGACCTCCGTGTGCGCGTAGATGATGTGCTGGGTCTGGTTGATGCCGCCCGTCTGGAAGACCTGGCGGATGTCGGTGATGGCGGCGCCGACGGGATGAAAGGTCACCGGGATGGTCGGCCCCCAGTTGCCGAACAGGGTCCAGCCGAAGACCTGGGCGACGGGGATCCGGAGGGGCTGGCCGTTCAGCTCCTGGAGCTTCGCCCACACCTGCTGCTGAGCCCTTCCGGCGACGCGCGCCAGCTCCGGCGCGTTGGCCTGGATGAGGAGGATGCGCTTGCCCTCCGGGTCCAGCTTGACGTCCATGAGCTGGTCATAGCGAACGTTGGCGAAGACATCCTGGGAGAGGGCCTCGTTCATGGCCTGGGAGGCCGTGGCCTTGGCCTTCATCTCGCCGATGGCGGCCAGGGAGGGTCGGAAGGACCGGTCCGCGCGGTAGAGGACGAAGCCCATCAAGCCGAGGAACAGAATCGCCACCACCAGCAGGCGCAGGGCGGCGCTCAGCAGGGGGCGCCGCCGGGGCCGCGCCCGCCTGTGAGCGGGGGGCGCATACCCGGCGGATGGCGGCCCAAAGACATAGCCGGGGCTGGGGGTCTCGGGGCGGCCCCATTCGTCGTCCGGCCTTCGCCTCAAGTTTCGCCACAAGGTCCGCCAGCGGCCCATGGACGCACCCCTTCCAGGGTTTCATCCTATGCCGCGCCGCCCCCGCGCATGCCGCCGAGGAAAGGCAAACGGGCCATTCCGGAAGACTGAGTGAAGGTCTAGGGCAGACGCAGGCGGGCGAACTTGCGCTTGCCCACCTTGAAGACCATGCCGTCGCGCAGCGCCAGGGTGGCACGCTCGTCAGCCACCCGCTCCCCGTCCACGGACACGCCACCCTGGATGATGAGCCGCCTGGCCTCGCTGCCGGAGGCGACCAGGCCGGCGCCCAGCAGCAGTTGGATGACGCCGGCAGCGCCGTCCTCCAGAAGCGCCGGGTCAGGGTGAAACTCCGGCATGTCGTCCGGCACGTCCTTCTTCTGGAACACCGTGCGGAAGTGGTCCTCCGCCGCCTGGGCCTCCGCCGGCCCGTGGTACAGGGCCACCAGCTCGCGTCCCAGGCGCATCTTGGCGTCGCGGGGGTTCATCCCCTCAGCCATGGCCCGCTGCAGGGCTTCAATCTCGGCCAGGGGCATCTCCGTGAAGTGGATGAGGTACTTGGCAATGAGGCCGTCCGGAATGGACATGGCCTTGCCGTACATCTCCTCGGGCCGGTCGGCCACGGCGATGTAATTGCCCTTGGACTTGGACATCTTTTCGACCCCGTCCAGGCCCTCCACGATGGGGTTGGTGATGCAGACCTGAGGCTCCATGCCTTCATCACGCTGCAGTTCACGCCCCATCAGCAGGTTGAAGGTCTGGTCCGTGCCGCCCAGCTCCACATCGGCCCGGATGGCGACGGAGTCCTGGCCCTGCATCAGCGGGTAGAAGAATTCGTGCAGCGAGATAGGCCGGCCTTCGTGGTACCGCTTGCTGAAGTCGTCGCGCTCCAGCATGCGGGCCACGGTGGTCTTGCCGGCCAGCCGGATGACGTCGGCGAAGTTCATGGGGGCCAGCCACTCGCTGTTGTAGCGGATCTCCAGGCGGCTGACATCGATAACCTTGGCCGCCTGCTCCACATAGTGCCGGCCGTGAGCCAGGGTCTCTTCGTGGGTCAGCTGCGGCCGCGCCTCGTTGCGTCCTGTCGGGTCGCCGATCTGTGCCGTGTAGTCGCCGATGATGAGCACCACCTGGTGGCCCAGGCTCTGAAAAGCCTTGAGCTTGCGCAGGGGAACGGTATGCCCCAGAGTGAGGTCGAAGCCCGTCGGATCAATGCCCAGCTTCACCCGCAGGGGCTTGCCCGTCTTGACGGAGCGCGTCAGCTTGGCCTCCAGCTCCTCGACGCTGACCACGTCCACGACGCCCCGCATGAGCACGTCCATCTGTTCCGTGACGCTCGCCATTTTGACGCCTTGATCCGACATGTTGGGTCCTCCCCGCTCGAATAGTGGAATGGAAGACAAAAACTCCTCGCCCTTGCAGGGGCGAGGAGTTCGCGGTACCACCCTACTTGTCGCGGGTCCCCGGGCCTGTTACCATAGACCGGGTGCCTGCGACATCTCTTCCCGGGATAACGGCCGGGCAGGCCGCCTGGCCCTACCACCGCGCCAGGCGGTTTCAGGCAGGTGCTCCGGAGGGTATTCGCCAGGGCCCGTCGACCGTTTGCAGCACCACGGTCTCTCTGGGGGCGGACGGCCTGACTACTGGTCTCCATCATGGCCAGCAACCAATATGAGGTTCAGAACGTCTAACGTGCAGGTTCGCGGTCAGTATAGCATAAACACCCACTGCTAGCAATTTTTAAAGGCGGTGCCGGGAAAGGGAATGACGGCGCCGCCGACGAAATTCTGCAGGAAGGGAGGGCCAAAATGTCGACTGTTTCACGGACGGAACGAAAGACGAATCGCCCGGTACGACGCGTCCACTTCGGGCGGTTATTCCTCGTGGCCGTGCTCGCCGGCTTCCTGCTGGCCTTCGGCACCGGCGCCACCTTCTTCTTCACTCTGGTGCGAGGGCTGCCGTCGCTCGATGCGCTGGGCGGCATCCGCCAGAACATGAGCTCCATTGTCTATGACGTCAACGGCAAGGAGATTCGCAACCTCTACGCGGAGGAGAACCGCGTTCCCATCAAGCTGGCGCAGATGCCCCAGGACTTGCAGGATGCGATTGTGGCCATTGAAGACCATCGCTTCTACCAGCACCACGGCGTGGACTTCCGCGGCATCCTTCGCGCCGTCTGGGTGGACGTGACGGGAGGCGGGCTCCACGAGGGCGCCTCGACCATCACCCAGCAGTTGGCGCGCAACGCCATTCTCAACAGCCTGGACAAGAACTTCATCCGCAAGGCCAAGGAGCTGGTGTACGCGCTGGAACTGGAGCGCCGCTACACCAAGCAGGAGATCCTAGAGGCCTACATGAATGAAGTCAACTTCGGCAACGGTGCCTACGGTGTCCAGGCCGCAGCCAAGATCTACTTCGGCAAGGACCTGACCAAGGACACCCTGACCCTGGCCGAAACCTCGCTGCTGGCCGGCCTGCCCCAGGCGCCTGAGGGCTACTCGCCCTACAACAACCCCAAGGCCGCCGTCAACCGGCAGCATGAGGTCCTGGACGCCATGGTGGCCTACGGCTACATCAAGCCGGCCGAGGCGGATCAGGCCCGGCTCACCTATGACGCTGAGAACAAGGCCATCAAGGGTGTCACGCTGGTGGGCCTCAAGCGCGGCCTGGACTATACCGGCGCCTGGTTCGTGGACTACGTCCTGAACCAGCTCATCGACAAGTACGGCGAGAGGGCCGTCTATGAGGGCGGCCTGCGCATCTACACCACCCTGGACCTGGAGGCGCAAAAGGCCGCAGATGACGCCGTGCACCAGGTCCTGGACAAGGACTATCCGGTGGTCAAGGATAAGCCGCCCATTCAGGTGGGCGCCGTCTTCATGGACGCCCAGTCCGGCGCCATCCGGGCCATGATCGGCGGCCGCGTCCACGACCACGCCCGCGGCCTCAACCGGGCCGTGCCCCCCAGCAAACCCGGGGCGGGCGACGGCGTGCTCCGGCAGCCCGGGTCGTCCATCAAGCCCATCGCTGTCTACTCCCCCGCCCTGGAATCGGGCATCACCCTGTCGACGGTCTTCGATGACTCTCCGACCTACTACACCATCAACGGCAAGGAGACCATGTGGCCGGAGAACTCGGACTTTACCTTCCGCGGCCTGACCACGGTGCATGACGCCCTGGTCAGCTCCATCAACGTCATCGCCACCCGCATCGTGGATCAGCTGGGCCCCGCCAAGAGCATCGAGTACGCCGAGAAGTTCGGCCTCCCCGTGGTCAAGCAGGGGCGCTACAACGACGTCACCCTGTCCCTGGCCATGGGCGGCATGACCAACGGCGTTTCGGTCCTCGACATGGTCTCGGCCTACAGCACCTTCCCCAACCTGGGCGTGCGGCAGAAGCCCCTGGCCATCCTGAAGGTGACCGACAGCGCCGGCAACGTCCTGGAGGAGCACCGCCCGCTGGCCATCCCCACTCTCAAGGCCAACACCGCCTACCTCATGGTGAACATGATGAAGGACGTCGTCACCCGCGGCACCGGCGGCCAGGCCGCACTGCCCGACGGCCGTCCCGCCGCCGGCAAGACCGGTACCACCAGCGAGTTCAAGGACGCCTGGTTCATGGGCTACACGAAGCAACTGGTGGGCGGTGTCTGGCTCGGCTACGACCAACCCAAGCCCATGAAGGGCCTCTATGGCGGCATGTACCCGGCCCGCATCTGGCGGTCCACCATCGCCGCCATGAACAAAAAGCTTCCGGCCGAGGACTGGGCGATGCCCAACCCGGGCGACTTCGTGCGGGTGGCCATAGACATCCAGACCGGCCTCCTCCCCTCGGTCCTGACGCCCCCGGACAAGATCCGCGAGGAGCTGTTCATCAAGGGCACGGAGCCGACCTCGGACACCGCCCCAGGCGCGCCGCGCCGCGTGTCGGTGATGGTCAGCTCCACCAACCCCAATCTCCTCTGGGATCCCACCTGCGGCAGCCTGCCGGTACCTAAGGTGGGCCTGCAGCGGGCCGTGCCCTGGCGCCTGGGCACCCGGGACCGCAAGCCGGCGGACTGGGATCAGGAGGTCCCCACCCAGACCTGCGCCGAGGCGGCAGCCGGTCAGCAGCCCGGACAGCCGGGGCAACCGGGACAACCGGCACAGCCTGGCCAACCGGGGCAGCCCGGGACCCCCGCCACGCAGGGGTCTCCGTTCGC
>CALMNP010000038.1 GCA_937868875.1 uncultured Bacillota bacterium
GGGCAGTTTACCGTATAAAAGAAAACCTGCCAAAGCAACCTAAGCGCGGACAACTGCCTACCTCTCGGGAGGAAATCAAGTGACCACACCTCAAGCCATCTACCTCTCGGCCGTAATCGTCTACCTGATATTCTTCCTCTTATTTGCCCGCTTCTTCTTCTGGAAGCGATACGCCGACCAGCGTTACTGGAATCGCCGGCCACGCCTGTCCCTGAGCCGCATCACCGAAGAGGCCAGGGCCGCCGGCCGAGACCTGCCGTTCTTCTCCGTCCTCGTCCCGGCCCGCAACGAGGCCGATGTCATCGAGCGCACGGTGGACCACCTGGCCCTGCTCCAGTACCCCAGGGACCGCTATGAGATCCTGGTGGTGTCAGACGAGAAGGAGGTCCAGACGGCCGAAGCGGCGCGCCCCAAGCTGGTGGCCGCCGTGAGCAACTACCTCACCAAGGGCGGCCCCTGGCCGGCCCACCTGAGCGGGCGCGGCGAGGAGCTGATGCTCGGCCTCCTGAGCCGCCTGCTCATGGAGGAGTGGCCGCGGCTGGAAGACCCGTACGGACGGTTGCTCTCCCGGGACGTGTTCGCCCAGTTGCCCGAGGAACGCCTGGAGGGGCTGGTGCGTGAGACCGCCAAGCAGCTGGTCCGCGGCCGTGGCAAGATCCACGTGGGGCGTCTCTTCCGCGACATCCGCAAGGCCATGCGCCAGGCCGATGACGACCAGGCTGAGCGCATCTACCCTGTTCTGCTGAGCCTGGCGATGCCCGTGGTCATGGCCTTCTCCCATTACCGCAAGGACAACGCCAACCGTATCCTGCAGCGCATGGTGACGCACACGGCCCGGGCCCACCACTCGCTGACCCGCGAGATTCTGCTCAATCTCACCCAGGCCCTGTCCCACCGCGTCATGACGCGGGTCGACAAGCTGCAGAAGCGGCGGGCTCTGGCGGCGACCCTGGGCGAGACCTACCAGGCCTGCTTCCCCACCACCCAGGACATCCTGGAGCGCAAGGCGCAAGAGTTCGCCCGCCGTGCCGGCGCACCCCAGTTCAAGCATGTGGTCGTGCCCTATGACTTCGACGGGCTGGTGGGCGGCGCCAACCTCGGAGCCGCCGTCCCCTCTACGAAGGGCCGGGCTCTCAATTACGCCCTGTCCTACATCGATGACCGCAGCGAGATGTGCGGGTTTTACGACGCCGAGAGCCGCCCCGACCTGCGGGTTCTGCTCTACGTGGCGCACCGCCGGCTCCAGGACGGCCGCCGGGTGTCCATCCTCCAGGGGCCGGTCTTTCAGGTACGAAACTTCTATGAAATGAGCCCCTGGTGCAAGATCGCGTCGCTGTACCAGGCGATTGCGCATGACTGGTATCTGCCGGCCCTGTTCCGACGCCTGCCCTTCGTGGGCGGCACCAATCTCTTCGTGGACACCGGGCTGCTCTACCGCATCGGCGGCTACGACCAGTCGTCCCTGACCGAGGACCTGGAGCTGGGGACCCGGGCCTACCTGCAGTGCGGGGCCTGGCCCGAGTACCTCCCGTACCCGTCCAGCGAACAGACGCCGCCCAGCCTGCCGGCCTTCTACCGGCAGCGGCTGCGCTGGGGCACCGGCCACCTCCAGGTCATGGACAAGATCCGCACCGACACCCGGTATGACTATGACAAGCGCCAGCGCCTGCTGCGTCAGCTTTTCCGCAAGGGCCAGGCGGAGTGGGTGCTGTACCAGTTCGCCACGTTCATCCCGCCGACCGTACTGGTCCTGTACTGGTACGGCCTGGTGGACACCCACGTCCTGCCGGAATGGGTTCGCTGGGCGCTCAACACCATGACCTTGGTCTATTACGCCTTCACCTTCTACGCTTTCTTCCGTTACCAGGAGCACGTCGACTCCACCGGTCGGCCCCGCACGTTCCTCGGGCATCTGTCCCTGGTTGGTCAGTTCATGCTGCTTCCTTTCGCGGCGTTTGTCTTTCCGGTACCCTACTCCAGCGCCCTCGCCCTGAAGGCGGTTGGGCGCCATCCCAAGACCTGGGCGAAGACGCCAAGAACCAGGGAGTGACGTTTCCATCAAGGCGTCTCGTCCGCGCTCCCGAAGGTCGCGGTCATCTCCTGCAGAAAACCAAGGACATCCCGGAAGCCGGCATGGAGGCCCTGGACTCGCCAAGGAGTCCAGGGCCTTGCCGTACCCGGCCTGTCTTGAATCAGTCCACGCTTGGTTCCTCCGGCTGCTGTCCAACCCCGGTGATTCTCCCGTCTCCGGCAAAGTCCGGACGCATCTCCTGGAACGTTTCGCCACCGACAGGCGTGAGCCTGTCCCTCGCTGGTTGACGGCCCCCCGCCGCGGCGGTATAATGCCTTTTGGTGAAGCGGCTGGCACGCGTTCCAGGCCGTACCACAGGCTGTCGCACACTCAGCTCCCGGGGCCGCCGGCCCTGGGCTTTCTGCGTAAAGGCCATATTTCCTTGCTGGAGGGACCCTTCATGACCCTGGCCCAGGAACTTTACTTGGGGCTGGCGGGAGTCTATCTGGTCCTATTCGTCCTTTTTCTTCGACTCTTTGTCTGGAAGCACTACGCCTACCGCAATAGTTGGAGCCGCCGGCCGTCCGGGCTGTCGCGGGAGATGGTGGAACGCATGGCGGCCGAGGCGGGACGCGACCTGCCACGGTTCTCCGTCTTCGTTCCGGCCCGCAGCGAGGCCGACGTGATCGAGCGGACCATCGACCACCTCGCTACCCTGGACTACCCGACCGACCATTATGAGATTATCGTCGCCACCGATGAAAAAGAGCGGCTCGCCTCACAGGAGGACCGCGAGGGCGTTGTGGCCGATTTGCTGGAGTTCCTCGCCGGGGAGCAAGCCGCGCCCCAGGCCGGCGGCCCCGGCGACGTCACCCTGTCCGCCCTGCTGGCTCGCCTCGCCCTGGCCGAGGGAACGGTGATCCGCCGCCACGGCGCCAACCTGGTGTCGCTGCGCGCGGTCCGGGCCTTGCCCGCGGCGCAGCAGCAGACCGTGCTGGTCCGGCTCACGCACGAGTTGATTCGTTCCCGCGGCTGGGTCAGCGCTCTTGGCCTGCAGCAGGTCTTCGCCCGGAGCCTGGTCGGCCGCCCCGACGAAGAGGTGCGCCGGCTCTTCCCCGTCTACCTCAGTCTGGCCTTGCCCGTGGTGATGGCCCACGCCAAGCTGGTCCACGACAACGACGAGCGCATGGTGTCGCGCCTTCTGGCCAGAACCGCACGGGCCTCACAGCCCCTGACGCAGAAGATTCTCCAGGCGATGACCGAGGCTCTCAGCCAGCGCATTGCCGATCGGTTGACCCGCATGAAGAAGCAGGGCGTCCTGCAGAGCGCCCTCGCGGAGGCCTACGACGCCGCCTTCCCGACCACGCTCTCCATCGTGGAGCACAAGATGCAGGAGTGGGCACAGGAGGAGGGGCGCCCCGCTCTCAAGCACGCCGTCGTGCCCTATGACTTCGACGGCCACGTGGGCGGGGTCTGCGTCGGCAAGCCCGTGCCCTCCACCAAGGGCCGGGCCCTCAATTACGCCGTTCAACTGGCGAATCCCGGCAGCGAGATGCTCGGTTTCTACGACGCTGAGAGCCGCCCGCACGCCCAGGTCCTGCAGTACGTGGCCTACCGCCGTCTGCAGCAGGGGGCGAAGGTCGGCATCCTGCAGGGGCCGGTCTTCCAGGTTCGCAACTTCTACCAGATGCGGCCGGTGACCAAGATCGCCGCGCTCTACCAGTCTATTTCCCATGACTGGGTCTTGCCCAACATCTTCAAGAGCCTCCCCTTCGTGGGCGGCACCAACCTCTTTGTAGACACCGCCCTGCTCTACCGCATCAGCGGGTACGACCAGACCTGTCTGACCGAGGACGTGGAGCTGGGCATCCGCGCCTACATGGAAGCCGACGTCTGGCCCGAGTACCTGCCCTACCCGTCCAGCGAGCAGACACCGACCACGCTCACCGCCTTCTACCGTCAGCGCCTGCGCTGGGGCAGCGGTTACCTGCAGGTCTACGACAAGCTCCGCGATGACCCGCACTACGCCGAGGAACGCAAGCGGCCCCTCCTGCGCACCCTCTACCTGAAGGGCCACGTCGAGTGGACGCTCTACCAGGCGGCCGCCTTGCTGCCGATCCTGGTCTGGATCCTCTACAGCCAGAACCTGCTGGACCCCACGGTGCTGCCCATCTCCCTGCGCTACATAATGGGCATGGTCAGCGTCATCTACTTCACCTTCACGTTCTATGCATTCTACCGCTATTCGCCCCACGTCGAGCAGGTGGCGGAGCCGTTCCGTCTCCTGCGCCAGGCCGCTGCCCTGAGCCAACTTCTCCTGCTGCCGTTGTCCGCCTTCTTCCTGCCTGTGCCGTATTCCAGCGCCCTGCTGCTGAAGGCGGTCGGCCGCGCCCCGAAGGCCTGGGTCAAGACGCCGCGGACGCAGGAATAGGAGGTGCCCCATGGCCACAATCCTTGTGCTGCATGGCCCCAACCTGAACCTGCTGGGTCGTCGCGAGCCGGAGGTGTACGGCACCACTACGCTGGAGGAAATCAACACCGACCTGCGGAAGGCTGCTGAGGCCGCGGGCTTTGAACTGGAGACCCTGCAGTCCAACCACGAGGGTGACCTCATCGACACGCTGCACCGCGGCCTGGGCTACGCCGCCGGGGTCATCATCAACCCGGGGGCTCTGACCCACTACAGCATCGCCCTCCGCGACGCCCTCGCCGCCCTGAGGCTGCCCATCGTGGAGGTTCACCTGTCCAACATCTACGCCCGGGAACCGTTCCGCCACCAGTCGGTGACGGCGCCGGTCGTCACGGGTCAGATCAGCGGGCTGGGACCCGCCGGCTACCGCCTGGCCCTCCGTTACCTGATGGACCGCCTGCGGCCCGCATCCGTTGCCGAGGAGGAATGAGCGTGAACCACCGGCTTGAAGCCTTGCGCGCCAAGTTGTCGGAGCAGTCCCTGCCGGCGCTTCTGGTCATGAAGGATCCCAACCGGATCTACTTGAGCGGCTTTACCGGCTCCTCCGGGATTCTGGTCGTCACCGCCGAGGCCGCCGTGCTCATCACCGACGGCCGCTACACCGAGCAGGCCACCCAGCAGGCCGCCGGCTTCCGCGTCGTCATCCACACCGAGTCCATGGTCGCCTCCGTCAAGCAGACCCTGGCTGAGCTGGGTGTCAGCCGCGTTGGATTCGAGAAGGACCACTGGACGGTCTCTCAGTACGAGACCTGGAGCAAGGCCCTGGCGCCGGTGGAACTGTTGGGCGTGGAGGGTCTCACGGAGAGCCTCCGCCGCGTCAAGGACGGCGAGGAGATCCGCCGCATGCGCCAGGCCCAGGCCATCACCGACCAGGCCTTCCGTCACATCCTGGGCTTCATCCAGCCCGGCATGAAGGAGACCGACGTGGCCCTGGAACTGGAGTACACCATGAAAAAGCTGGGGGCGGAGGACCTGGCCTTTGAGACCATCGCCGCCTCCGGTCCCCGTTCCGCCCTGCCCCACGGCCGCGCCAGCGACCGCGTGCTGGAGAACGGCGACCTGCTGACCCTGGACTTCGGCTGCATGTACCAGGGCTACTGCTCTGATATGACCCGCACCGTGATGATCGGCGAGCCGAACGACAAGCAGCGTGAGATCTACGACATCGTGCTGCAGGCCCAGTTGGCCGGTGTCGCGGCCGTGGGGCCCGGCGTCTCCGGCCGCGATGTGGACAGAGCCTGCCGCGAGGTCATCACCGCCCACGGCTACGGCGAGGCCTTCAGCCACAGCACCGGCCACGGCGTCGGCCTCCTGATTCACGAGGGGCCCGCGGCCTCCGTCCGCAGCGAGGATATCCTGCAGCCCGGCGTGATGGTCACCATCGAGCCCGGTATCTACATCGCCGGCTTCGGCGGCGTCCGCATCGAGGACCTCGTGCTGGTCACCGAGTCAGGGCACGATGTCCTGGGGAACTCGCCCAAGGACCTCATCATTCTGTAACCCGCGGCGGCGCGGCATGAACTCATGGTCCGGGGCATGCTATTCCCGGGCACATCATCAGGGGGTATCCAATCCGTGATTTCCGTCAACGACATTCGCCCCGGCACGACCGTGGAACTGGAGGGCAACGTCTGGGTTGTGCTGGAGTTCCTGCACGTCAAGCCCGGCAAGGGCGCGGCCTTCGTCCGCACCAAGCTGAAGAACCTCCAGACCGGCAGCGTCCAGGAGCGTACATTCCGGGCCGGTGAAAAGATCGGCCAGGCCCGGGTCGACCGCCGCGAGATGCAGTTCCTCTATGAGAGCGGCGGCGAGTATACCTTCATGGACACCGAAACCTACGACCAGATGAACCTCACGGCCGAACAGATCGGCGACGGCAGGAACTTCCTGCTGGAGAACATGATGTGCTACATCACGTTCTACCAGGGAAAGAGCATCGGCGTCGAGCTGCCCAACACGGTGGAACTGGTGGTCACGGAGACCGACCCCGGCCTCCGGGGCGATACCGCGACCGGCGGCACCAAGCCGGCCAAGCTGGAGACGGGCTACTCGGTGGCGGTGCCCCTGTTCATCAATGTGGGGGACAAGCTCAAGATCGACACCCGTAGCGGCGCCTATATCTCCCGCGCCTAGTCACCCGGCGCATCCCCGTCCGACGACGCGGCCAAAGAGGGCCGGCTGCCCGGCAGCCGGCCCTGGCTGTTCGCGTTCTCAGGCATATCCTGGCCCGTCTGGGGGGAAGGCTGTCATCAGGTGCGCCCCCGGCGCGCCAACGGTCGCATGGGAGGTATGGCGTTGGCCGATATGAACTTGCGCCAGAAGGTGGCCTACCTGCAGGGCCTGGCGGCTGGCCTGGAGCTGGACCCGCAGGGGAAGGAGGGCCGTATCCTGACCCAGGTGATCGACCTGCTGTCGGAGATGAGCGAGGCCCTCTACGAGCTCAAGGACTCGCACGCGGAACTGGAGAGCTACCTGGAGGACGTGGACCAGGACCTCTCGGTGGTAGAGGAGGACCTCTACGGTGACGACGAGGGCGAGGAGGTGGAGGTGGTTGAGGTGAAGTGCCCCAACTGCGGCACCGTGCTGCACCTGGAGCGCGCCGGCGCCGACGACGACACCCTTGACCTCATCTGCCCCAACTGCGGCGAGATGATCTACGACACGGATGACGACCTCGACTACGCCGAGGACGACGACGAATCGACGGGAACGCGGGCCGTGAGTGACACCGACCGCACCCTCGCCCCCGACGCGGATTCCATGTAGCGGACAAACAAGAGGAGCCCCCGGCACAGGCCGGGGGCTCCTCTTGTCACGCCCATGTGGTGCGAGATGGTGCGAGGGGCGGCTAGACCGCCTCGGCGTCCAGGTCCGCGCCGCTGAACTGGCTGTTGTAGAGGTCGGCATAGAAGCCGTCCTTGGCCAGGAGTTGCCGGTGCGTGCCCTGCTCCACCACCCGGCCCTGATTCATGACCAGGATGAGATCGGCGTCGCGAATGGTGGACAGTCGGTGAGCGATGACGAAGCTGGTTCGCCCCTTCATCAGTTCGGTCATGGCCTTTTGGATGTGGACCTCGGTTCTGGTATCGACGCTGCTGGTCGCCTCGTCCAGGATGAGGATCGCGGGGTCCGCCAGGAGGGCCCGGGCGATAGTCAGAAGCTGCTTCTGACCCTGGGAGAGGTTCGAGGCTTCCTCGTTCAAAACCGTGTTGTACCCGTCCGGCAGGGTGCGGATGAAGTGGTCGGCGTGGGCCGCCCTGGCGGCCTGCACCACCTGTTCGTCCGTGGCCCCTTCCTTCCCATAGGCGATGTTGTCGCGGATGGTGCCGTTGAAGAGCCACGTGTCCTGCAGCACCATGCCGAACAGGCGATGCAGGTCGCCGCGCTTCAGGTCGCGGATGTCGGTCCCGTCCACCGTGATCCGGCCGCCTTGCACTTCATAGAAGCGCATCAGCAGGTTCACCAGGGTGGTCTTGCCGGCTCCGGTCGGACCGACGATGGCGACGGTCTGGCCGGGCCTGGCTTCCAGGTTCATGTCCTGCATCAGAATCACATCGTCCTTGTAGCCGAACCGGACGTGCTCGAACCGGACCTCGCCCCGCGGGGCGGTAAGGACGGTGGCGTCCGCCCTGTCCGGCGCCTCCTCCGGTTCGTCCAGCAGCTCGAAGACGCGCTCCGCCGCCGCCACCGTGGACTGAATGATGTTGGCGATGTTGGCCGTCTGGGTGATGGGCATGGCGAACTGGCGGGAGTACTGGATGAAAGCCTGCACGTCGCCGATCTCGATGCTCCGCCTGGTCACCAGAATGCCGCCGACCACCGAGACCAGCACGTAGCCGATGTTGGTGACGAGGTTCATCAGCGGCATGATGACGCCGGAGAAGAACTGCGCCCTCCAGGCGGCGTCGAAGAGGCGGCCGTTGATCCGGTCGAACTCGGCGATGGACCGCCCCTCGTGCCCGAAGGCCTTGACCACCTTGTGTCCGGTGAACATCTCCTCCACGTGGCCGTTGAGCAGCCCCAGTTCCTTCTGCTGCGCCGCAAAGTGGACCTGGGACCGTTTGGCCACGCCCACCGTCACCACAACGGAGAGCGGCAGGGTGATGATGGTGATCAGGGTCATCAGGGGGCTGATGGTCAGCATCATGACCACGACGCCGAGGATGGTCACCAGGGACGTGACCAGTTGCGTGATGCTCTGCTGCAGGGTGGTGCTGATGGTGTCGATGTCGTTGGTGACGCGGCTCAGGATTTCGCCGTGGGTGCGTGAGTCAAAGTACTTGAGCGGCAGGCGGGCCAGCTTTTCGTCCACGTCCTGGCGCATGTCGAAGACGGTCTGCTGGGCCACACCCGCCATGACCAGCTGCTGCACGTAGCCGAACAGGGCGCTGAGGATGTAGAGCCCGGCCAGGAAGAGGACCAGCTGCCCGACGTAGTGGAAGTCGATGGCGGCGCCGGGAACGTGCTTCATCTTCATGATGGCGCCGGTGAAGATGGCGGTGGTGGCCTTGCCGATGATCTTGGGGCTCCAGATGCTGAAGACCGTGCTGAGGATGGCCAGCACAAAGATCGCCGCCAACTGGGGCGTCCGCGGCTTGAGGTAGGTCATGAGCCTCTTCAGAGTACCCTTGAAGTCCTTGGCCTTTTGCGCGGGCATTCCCATGCCGCCCATGGGGCCACCCCCCATGGGGCCGCCCATGGGACCCCGGCCGCCCATGGGACCGGGGCCGGGGCCGCCCACCGGCCGGCGCTCGCTGCGCTCGTTGCTCATGCCAGTTCCTCCTCAGACAGCTGCGACGACACGATTTCGCGGTAGACGGCGCAGGTGTTCATCAGGTCCTTGTGGTTGCCGATGCCGGCGATCCGGCCATCGTCCAGCACGACGATCTGGTCCGCGTCCATGACGGTGCTCACCCGCTGCGCCACGATGATCACCGTGGCCTCGGCGGTCTCCTTGCGGAGGGCGGCCCGCAGCCGGGCGTCGGTCTTGAAGTCCAGGGCCGAGAAGCTGTCATCGAAGACGTACACCTCGGGCCGGCGAATCAGGGCACGGGCTATGGACAGGCGCTGCTTCTGGCCGCCGGAGACGTTGCTGCCCCCCTGTTCGATGGGGGAGTCAAATCCGTCCTTCATGCCGGCGATGAACTCCGCCGCCTGGGCCGTGACCGCGGCCTGCCGGACCTCCTCAGACGAGGCGTCCTCTTTGCCGTGCCGGATGTTGTCGGTGATGCTGCCCGTGAACAGGATGGCCTTCTGGGGCACGAAGCCGATCCTGGCCCGCAGGGCCTCCTGCGTCATGTCGCGCACGTCCGTGCCGTCCACCAGGACCTTGCCCTGACCGACGTCGTAGAAGCGGGGAATCAGGCTGATCAGCGTCGACTTGCCGGAGCCGGTGCCGCCGATGATGGCCGTCACCTGACCGGGATCGGCCCGGAAGGAGATGTGGCTGAGGGCCGGCTGCTCCGCCCCGGGGTAACTGAACGTAACGTCCTGGAACTCCACGTGGCCGTGCCGGCCGCTTGCCGGGCTGGGATGGACCGGGTCGCTGATCTCCGGCACGGTCTCCAGCACCTCATTGATGCGGACGGCCGAGGCCTCGGCTCGAGGGATCATGATGAACATCATCGACATCATGACCATGGACCACATGATCTGCATGGCGTACTGGATGAAAGCCATCATGTCGCCCACCTGCATGTGCCCGCCCTCGATGCGCACCCCGCCGAACCAGACGATGGCCACCATGGTGAAGTTCATGACCAGCATCATGGTCGGCATCATGACCGCCATCAACTGGTTGACGCGGATGGCCGTCTGGGTCAGGTCGCGGTTGGCCTCCTGGAAGCGCCGCCTCTCGTGGTCGACGCGGTCAAAGGCCCGGATCACGCGGATGCCCGTCAGGTTCTCGCGCAGCACCAGGTTCAGCCTGTCCAGCTTGACCTGCAGGGCTTTGAAAATGGGAATGCCCTTGCCGGCGACAAAGGTGATGAGGCCGACGAGAAGGGGGAGGACGACCACCAGCACCAGGGACAGCTCAGCGTCCTTGGAGACGGCCATAATGATGCCGCCGGCGGCCATGATGGGGGCGCCGATCATCATCCGCAGCATGATCAGGAGCACCATCTGCACCTGGGTGATGTCGTTGGTGGTCCGGGTGATCAGCGTGGCCGTGCCGATCTTGTCAAACTCGTGCAGTGAAAAGCTCTCCACGCGGGAGAACACCCGGCTGCGCAGGTCCCGGCCGAACCCGGCCGCGACCAGCGAAGAGAGGTAGGCCGCCACCACGGCGGCAATCGCGCTGCCGGCGGCAACCAGCAGCATCCAGCCGCCGGTTCGCCAGATATAGGCCGTGTCGCCCCTGACCACGCCCGTGTCCACAATGTCCGAGTTCAAGTTCGGCAGGTACAGGTTGGTGATGGACTGGATGAACACCAGGATCACAACAGCCGTCAGGACCAGGCTGTAGGGCTTCAGGAAACGGACCAGTTTGGTCACGGCTGGCTCAACTCCATCTCATCTAGGCTCAATCGGCTGGGGTCCGTGGCCCCTACACCTGGCCGTCCTTGCGATTCAACGTCTCCAAGGCCCCCATGAGGATGCGCAGGCCGCGCATGACGTCGTCCAGTTGCCCCTCGGGAACCTCGTCCACGACCCGGCTCCAGGCTTCCTGGGCCCGCGCCTCCGTCTCGGCCATCACATCGCGGGCCGCCTTGGTCAGGTGGAGCCGCACCAGGCGCTGGTCATCCGGGTCGGGCCTCTTCTCGACGAAGCCCTGCCGTTCGAGGTGTTCGATCATCTTGGACACATGGCTCTTGGCTGAGTCCGATCGCCTGGCCAGTTCGACCAGCGACACGCCGGGCTCACGGTTGATGTGGCGCAGGAGAACCAGGGCCATAAATGGCAGTTCGCCGCCCTGAAAGACCCGCCTCATGAAGAGGTGCATCTCCCGGTTCACGGACCGCCACAGCTCTCCTACCTCGAGACGCTCTTCGCGCATCCGGCTCACCTCGTTCGCTACCGAACGTTCTTTACCGCACAACTATACTGCGGCAACCGGACATTTGCAAGAGGATGCGTTAAGAAGGTCGGTGCTAGCCTGCAGCTATGAACAGCAAACCGCCTGGAGGCAGGACCCGCCCCCGGGCGTGCTGTCTCACGCGCCCTGGGGACGAACCGGCATAACGAGGGGACCGGAGCAATATGTATGGTTCGTGAGGTGGGACGAGTGGAGGCCTGGCCCGAGGTGTTGTCTGCGTTCCCGCGCGGCCTGGCAGCACTGCTGGAAACCGCCGCTGCCGGGTTTCCCGGTCCCCTGGAGGAGATTCGTCTGCGGCAGGGCCGGCCGCTGATGCTGGTCGGTGCAGGGCGCGACCTCGCGGTCACACCGGCAGGCAGGCTGAGCAGCGACCTGGCCCAGGCCTACCGCCCGACGGCGGAGGACCTGGGCCGCACGGTCCAACTGCTGGCGCAGAACTCGCTCTACGCCTGGGAGGACGAGATTCGCCAGGGCTTCCTCACGCTGCCCGGGGGCCACCGCGCCGGTCTGGTGGGACGGGCGGTCCTGGAGCGGGGCGAGGTCCGCACTCTGAAGCAGGTCGGCGGCGTCTCCCTGCGCCTGGCGCGCCAGGTGCGGGGGGCGGCCGGAGTCCTGCTGGAGCGGCTCGCCCGGGCCTTCCCCGGGCCGCGGCCTCCCAGTCTGCTGCTCTTCTCGCCTCCCCAGGCCGGGAAGACCACGGTGCTGCGCGACCTGGTGCGGCAAGTGTCGGAGGGGTCGCCGACCCTGGGCTGGCGGGGGCTGAAGGTCGGCCTGGTGGACGAGCGCTCGGAGCTGGCCGCCTCGTTCGGCGGCGTGCCCCAGCTGGATGTCGGCCCTCGCACTGATGTCCTGGACGCCTGTCCCAAGGCCCAGGGCCTGATGATGCTGATTCGCTCCATGTCGCCCGATCTGGTGGCAACGGATGAGATCGGACGGCCGGAGGACAGCCTGGCCCTGCAGGAGGCCCTGGGGGCCGGCGTGGTGGTCGCCGCCACGGCTCATGGGGGGTCGCTGGAGGACCTGGCCCGCCGGCCGGCCCTGCGCCAACTGCTCGGCCTCGGCGCCTTCCAGGCGGCCGTCCTTCTGGGGCGCAGCCGGGGTCCGGGAACCGTGGAGGCCGTCTGGGACCTGCGAAAGGGGGCGGAGAGGATTGATCTGGGTGAAGCTGCTGGGCAGCCTCCTGGTGCTGGCAGCCAGCGGCCTGACCGGCCTGCGCATGGCGGGGAGCTGTCGCCGGCGGCCGGGCGAACTGGCGGCTCTACGCTCCGGCCTGCAGTTGCTGGAGACAGAGATCGTCTACGGATCCACCCCGTTGCCCGCGGCCTTGCGCCAGGTGGCAGCCGGGCTCAGCGGTCCGGCGGCGCGGCTGTTTGACCAGGCGGCGGCCGCCCTTGAGAGCGGTCGCGGCATCACCGGCGGCGAGGGCTGGACCAGGGCCCTGGAGGCGTACTACCCGGCCTCGGCCCTGCGCCCGGAGGACGCGGCGGCCCTGCGGCTGCTGGGCTCCAGCCTGGGGGCGTCCGACCGACAGGAGCAGGTCAAGCACCTGAACCTCTGCCGCGAACGCCTGGCTCACCTGGAGGGGCAGGCGCAGGACCACGCCGGTCGCTACGGGCGCGTCTGGGGCTACGGCGGGTTTCTGACCGGGCTGCTGGTGGTGCTGGTGCTGTTCTGACGACGGGCCTGCCCGCCCGCGTCCCGAGTCGAGGCTGTTGGGGGAAGAGCTGTGCTGAACGTTGATCTGATCTTCAAGGTGGCGGGCATCGGCATTGTGGTGACCATTCTCTACACCGTGCTCAAGCAGGCCGGCAAGGAGGAGCACAGCTACCTGGTGGCCCTGGTAGGCGTGGTGGTGGTGCTGATGCTGGTGGTGCGCGTGGTGTCGGACCTCTTTGAGACCGTGAAGACCGTCTTCCGTCTGTAGCCGGGAGGTCCTATGGAAATCGTCAAGATCGTAGGCCTGGGCCTGGTGGCCGGCACGTTGGCGATCCTGCTGCGGCAGGAGAAACCGGTGTTCGCCACGCTGCTGTCGCTGGCCGCAGGCGCCCTCATCCTGTTCCTGGTCCTGGAGCGGGTGGCCGGCATCGCCGACGTCCTGCAGGACCTGGCCGTCCGGGCCAACGTGGACGGGCTCTACCTGGGCATCGTCCTCAAGGTCATCGGCGTCGCCTTCCTGGCCGAGTTCGCCGGCCAGGTGCTGCGCGACGCCGGGGAGTCGTCCATCGCCTCCAAGGTGGAGCTGGGCGGCAAGATCATCATCGTCGTTCTGGCCATTCCCATCGTCGCCGCCATTCTGCAGACGCTCACCAGCATGCTCGGTTAGGGGGTGGCGGCTTGACCGGCGCGCGTTGGCTCCTGGTCCTGGCCGCCTCCCTGCTGGTCCTGGCGGCCCCGCTGCCGGCCCGGGCCGCGGCCGAGGCCCCCGGTGCACCCCCGCCCCTGACCCCGGCCGGCCAGGCCATTCAGGCGGGACAGCCGAATCCGCCCCGGCCGGAGCCGGGAATGGAGGAGGCCCTGTCCGGGCTGGACACGGCCGACATCGACAGGCTCCTGCAGGAGGCCCAGGCCGATTCCGGGCAGTACCTGCCGCAGGTCACGGTGAGGGGGATGCTGACCGCTCTCACGTCCGGGCGGGGCTTTGACTGGCGCGAGATGCTGCGCACCCTGCTGCGGGCCCTGTTCGCGGAGACCGTGGCCAATACGGCCTTGCTCGGCAAGCTGGTGGCCCTGGCGGTGCTGGCCGCCGTGCTGCACAACGCGCAGGAGGCCTTCGGCAAGGGCAGCGCCGGGAAAGTGGCGGCCATGGTCTGCTACCTGGCCACCGTCACCCTGGCGCTCTCCAGCTTCGCCCTGGCCTTCGGCACCGCCCGCGGCGTGGTGGATCGCCTGGTCACCTTCATGCAGGCCCTGCTGCCCACGCTGCTGGCTCTCCTGGCGGCCAACGGCGGGCTGGTGACGGTGCCATTGCTTCACCCCGTCATGGTGGCCACCATCAACCTGGCCAGCGTGCTGGTGCGGGACGTGGTGCTGCCTCTGATCCTGGTCTCGGCCCTGATCGACCTGGTCTCCAGCTTTTCGTCCAGTTACAAGCTGGGCGGCCTGGCCTCGCTGCTCCGCTACGCCACGGTCACGGCGATGTCGCTGGCCATGGTCCTGGTGCTGGGCGTGTCCTCGGCGCTCAAGGCTGCGGGGCCCGTGGCCGACAGCGTCGCCCTGCGGGCCGGTAAGTTTGCCGCCAGCACCTTCATCCCCGTCATCGGCAAGATGTTCTCGGACGCCGCCGAGTTGGTCTGGGGCACCTCCACGGTCCTGATGTCCGCGGTGGGGATGGCGGGAGCGGTCGGCGTCATCCTGGTGGTGGCCTTCCCGCTGCTGAAGCTGGTGGCCGTCATCCTCACCTACCGGCTGGCGGGCGCGGTCATCCAGCCCGTCAGCGACCCGGATGTGGTCAGCCTGCTGAACGGCGTGGCCAACTCCGTGGCCCTCGCCTTCGTGGCTGTGGCGGCCGTGGCTCTGCTCTTCTTCCTCGGCGTGACCATGCTGATGGGAGCCGGCAACGCCCTGATGGGGCTGCGCCAGCTGTGAGGGAGTGACCGATTTGCAGGGAGTCAAGGAATGGACCCTGGCCATAGCCGGCATCGTGGTCTTCGCCGGCCTGCTGGAGATGCTCGTCCCACCCGGGTCCATGAAGCGCTACGTACAGCTCACCATGGGCCTGCTGGTGCTGCTGACCCTCCTTATGCCCATTATGGGAGTGCTGCAGCGGACCCGCGACCTGGCCTGGGACTCCGGGGCCGCCTGGGCCTCGGACGCCCTCTCCCTGGACGCCGTTCTGAGCCGGGCGGACGCCCTGCGGAGCGGGAACGAGCAGCGTCAGGCGGCCTTCTACCGCCAGACCCTCGAGGCGGCGGCGGCCCGCGCGGCCCAGCGGGCTCTCGAGGGACGCCCCGTGACTGTCGCCGTGGTGCTGGGCCCAGCCCCCAGGAATGGCCAGGCACCGCCCATCGAGAGTGTCACCGTGGTGGCGGGGCGGGTTCCTGCCGGAACCCACGCAGTCACCGGGGGACAGGGGGAAGCCCTTCCGGTCGCTCCCGTCGACCGCGTCAGCGTTGACCTGAACCGCGGCGCGCCGGCCACGGCATCGGAGGCGGCCGCCGCTCTGTCCGCGGCCCAGGCCCGGGCCGTCCGCCGGGCGGTGGCGACGGAGCTGGGCCTTGACCCGGCCAGGATCGAAATCAAGGCGAACTTTGCGGAGGAGTGAGGTGGAGTTCATGAGCGACCCTCGTGGCAAACGCGATTGGCTGGCGGTGCTGGGTGAATCCCTGCACCTCAAGGAGTCCCAGCTGAGGTGGCTGCGCCAGGCGGTGGTGGTGGGGCTGGTGGGCGTGCTCCTCATCCTGCTCTACAACGTCTTCGGCACACCGACCGGCGGTGGCACGCCCCGGGTTCCCGTGGGCGCCACGCCGGTCACCAACCCTGAGCCCGATCCCCCCTCGCTGGCCCTGGTGGACGCGGTGCTGTCGCGCCAGCTCTCGGAGCGCCTCTCCCTGGTGGAGGGCGCGGGCCGGGTGGACGTGACCGTGACGCTGGAAAGCAGCGAGGAGCGCGTCTACGGCCAGAACACGGTCCGCACCAGCCGTCAGATCACGGAGCGCGACAACAGCGGCGGCACGCGGACCACCACGGAGACCACGGACAACGCCCAGGCCGTCATGGGACGCACGTACTCTCAGGGCAGCGGCGACGTGCCGGCCCTGGTCAAGACCGTGACGCCCCGCATCAAGGGGGTGGTGGTGGTCGCGGACGGGGCCCACTCGGCTGTGGTCGCCGCCGGCCTGACCCAGGCGGTCCAGGCCCTGCTGGACGTCCCCATCAACCGTGTGGTGGTCCTGCCCCGGGAAGGGAGTGCTCGCCCGTGAGACTGAACATCCGTCTGCGACCCCTCTTGCGGCTCGCCTTGCTGGCCGCCGTGGTCCTCAGTCTCATCTGGTACGTGGCCAGAAAGCGCGCCGAGTGGCAGGAAATCACGCGTCCCCTGACCCAGCTGCAGAACGCCACCCCGGTCCTGGCCCCCGTGGCTCCTCCGGCCCAGGCCGCCACCCCCCAGCCGGCGGAGGAGGGGTTCGTCCTGGCCCGCCTGGAGCGCGACCGCGCCCGTGCGGCGCAGGAGGAGTCCCTCCACGGCATGGCTGTGGACCAGGGCCTCCCTGACGACAGCCGCAGGTCGGCCGCCACGCAGCTGACCGCCCTGGTCCGGCGCCGGGCCATGGAGGCGGAGCTGGAGCAGGTTCTGCGCGAGAAAGGCTTCGGCGACACCCTGGTGACCCTGGATGAGAACGCAGCGCGGGTCCTGGTTCGCAGTGAGGCGGCGCTCACCGCCCATCAGTTGGCCCAGATTGCCGACGCCGCGCGCCAGGTGGCCGGGCTCAGGCCCTGGCAGCTGGCGGTGCTCACAAGGCCGTAATCCCGTGGGTTTCAGTCAAACCGCCCGTGGCGCCCGAACTTGAAGAATCAGGTAAGCGTGGTGTATAATAGCGGGGCGAGTATCCCGGGAGGTGTGGCCGCTTGGAGTCCCAAGACGGAGTCGAACGCTATACCCCGGATGATGGTAGCAGCGTCAAGATCGCCGACGAGGTGGTCGGCGTTATCGCCGGCATTGCGGCAACAGAAGTGGAAGGCATCGCCGGCATGGCCGGCGGCATCGCCTCCGGCATCACGGAGATGCTGGGCAAGAAGAACTTTTCTAAGGGCGTCAAGGTGGAGGTCGGCGAGACTCAGGCCGCCCTCGACCTGTACCTCGTGATCCAGTACGGCGTGTCCATTCCCGAAGTGGCCCAACAGGTGCAGGAAAATGTCAAGCGCGCTGTCGAATCCATGACGGGTCTGGACGTGGTGGAAGTGAACGTGCACGTCCAGGGGGTCGCCTTCGGCGAACCCGAAGACAAAGAAGTGAGGGTGAGATAGCGCCATGGGCATTCTCGGCCGGATCGTGCTCTTGCTCTACACCCTGAGCCTGGCGGTAATCTCCGCCTTGGTCCTGGGGATGTCGGCCCTCGGCTGGCTTACCCCCCTGGACTGGGTGAGGACAAGCCTGACCGCCGATCCCAACGGCCGCTGGACCGTGGGCATCGCCAGCCTCGTCTTTTTCGTCGTCAGCATTGTCTTCATCATCTACACCTTTACGCCGCGCTACCCCAGCCGCGCCCTGGTGCACGAAACGGACCTGGGCGAGGTGCACGTCACCCTCGAGGCCATCGAGAACCTGGTCAAGAAGGTGACGCGGCAGATCCGGGGCATTCGCTCTGTGAAGGCCCGCGTGGCCACCACCGGCGGCGGCCTGGAGATCTGGCTGCGCACGGTGATGAGCCCTGACGTCAGCGTCCCGGCCGTCTCCGAGGAGATCCGCACCACGCTCAAGGGTTACGTCAAGAATGTGGTGGGAGCAGAGGTGGCCGAGGTCCACGTCTATGTCACCGACATCTCCAGCGAGTCCCGCAAGGGGCGCGTGGAGTAGGAGGTAAGGGCCGATGTGGGAGGAACTCCTGCGAGAATTGGTGGAGAACCACCGGGGCAAGGTCATCGGTGCCCTGATCGGCCTGGTCTTCGCCCTGCTCATCATCCGCTTCGGCTTCTGGTGGTCGCTGTTCATCAGCCTCTCCGTCCTGGTCGGCTACCTCATCGGCAAGCGCATGGATGACCACAAGGAAGACCTGATGGACGTTCTGGACAAGTTTCTACCGCCGGGGCAGCGGTAAACCCGCTGCCCTTTTTTGTGCCTCAGGCCCGCGCTGGGCAGGCTAAGGCAAGGCGCCGCGGCGATGTTGGCGGCGGCAACTTCAGCGGGGGCGGAAGGAGGAGGGCCATGCGCCGGCGAGAGGCCCGGGCCGCGGCTCTGCGAGCCCTGTACGCAATCGACGTGGGAAAGAACGAACTGGAGCCCGCCCTGCGGGCTGCCTTCGTGGAGGAGCGGCCGGACGTCCAGGCCATGGCGTTCGCCCGCAGCCTGGCGTCCGGAGTCCTGGAACACCAGGCCGAGATTGACCAGCGCATCGGCGACCTGTCCCACGACTGGTCCCTGCAGCGCCTGGCCGCAGTGGACCGCAACACTCTCCGCCTGGGCGCGTACGAATTGCTGTACCGCAAGGACGACGCCCCGGTGGGCGTGGTCATCAACGAGGCTGTGGAGCTGGCCAAGTCGTACAGCACGCCGGATTCAGGCCGGTTTGTGAACGGCATCCTGGGTTCTCTGGCACGCCAGATCGACCAGGGAGCGTTCGAGGCAGCCCTGCAACCGGAGGGTGGGAATCAACTTTGAGCCATGAGCCGGCTGGCTGGGCGCTGGGTCTGGACACCAGCTTCTACACCACGTCGGCAGCAGCCGTTGACCTTTCAGGCCGCCTGCTGGCGGCGCAGCGTGCGCCTCTCCCGGTGCCCCGGGGGGAGCGGGGACTGCGTCCCCAGGAGGGGGTCTTTCTGCATGTGCAGGCCCTGCCCGACCTGCTGGCGAAGGTACTGGAGGAGGTCCGGCAGACCGGCGCCCCGGCCCGGCCGCGGGCGGTGGCGGCCAGCGTCCGGCCGCTCCCCCAGCCCGAGTCCTACCTGCCCGTCTTCCGCGTCTCCGAGGGCTTCGGCCGCTCCCTGGCGGCCGCCTGGCAGGTGCCCTTCCTGGGCACCACGCACCAGGAGGGACACCTTATGGCCGGCGTCTGGTCGGCGGGCATGCCTCTGGATGAGTCCTTCGTGGCCGTCCACCTCTCCGGGGGCACCACCGAGTTCCTCGATGCCGTCCCCACCCCGGGCGGCTTCTCGCTCCGACGGCTGGGCGAGGCCAAAGACCTCCACGTGGGCCAGTTCATCGATCGCATCGGTGTGGCCCTCGGCCTGCCCTTCCCCGCCGGTCCTTCTCTGGAGGCGCTGGCGGCGGAGGGAACGCCCGGCCCCGCCGTCATTCCCAGCCACGCCGAGGACGCCAGCCTCAGCTTCTCCGGTCCCGAGGCTTGCGCCCTGCGCCTTCTGGCGCAGGGGGTGCGCCCGGCCGATCTGGCCTGCGGCGTGCAGGCGTGCGTCGCCCGCAGCGTGGAAAAGGCCCTGCGCTGGTCCCTGCGGAGCACCGGCCGCCGCCGCGCCCTGGTGGTCGGAGGCGTCGCCGCCAACGGCTTCCTGCGCCGGGAACTGGCCGACCGGATCGGCGGCGGCCTAGAGGCCGAACTGTACTTCGCCAAGCCGGAACTCAGCACGGACAACGCGGTCGGCGTGGCCCTGCTGGGTCGCGCCGCGGTCCCGTCCTGACCCGGGTTCATCTGGCAAATCCCGCCGGCCCAGGCCGGCGTTTTGGGAGGTACGTGAATGTCGGCACACATTATTGACGGGAAGGCCATTGCTGCAGCCATCCGCCAGGAAGTGGCGGAAGGGGTGGCGCGCCTGCAGGCAGCCCACGGTGTCGTACCCGGTCTGACGGTGGTTCTGGTGGGCGAGGATCCGGCGTCCCAGGTGTACGTGCGGAACAAGGAGAAGGCGGCTACCACCATCGGCATGAACAGCCAGGTGATCCGCCTGCCCGCCAGCACCTCCCAGGAGGACCTGCTGGCGCTCATCGCGAAGTTGAACGCCGACCCGACCGTCCACGGCATTCTGGTGCAGTTGCCCCTGCCGGACCACATCAATGAGGAAGCCATCGTCCTGGCCGTCGACCCGCACAAGGACGTGGACGGCTTCCACCCCATCAACGTCGGTCGCCTGCACACCGGCCAGAGCGGGCTCATCCCCTGCACCCCGGCCGGCATCCTGGTCCTGCTGGACCGCGCCGGCATCCAGTTGAAGGGCAAGAACGCCGTGGTGGTGGGCCGGTCCAACATCGTCGGCAAGCCCGCCGCCATGCTCCTGCTCTCCCGCCACGCTACGGTCACCATCTGCCACTCGCGGACCGCCGACCTGGCGGCCGAGGTGCGCCGGGGCGATGTGGTGGTGGCCGCCGTGGGCAAGGCGCGCCTGATCAAGGGCGACTGGATCAAGCCCGGCGCCACGGTGATCGATGTGGGGACCAACCGGGTCGACGATAAGCTGGTAGGCGATGTGGACTTTGAGTCCGCTTCGCAGGTGGCCAGCTACATCACGCCGGTGCCGGGCGGCGTTGGGCCCATGACCATCGCCATGCTGATGAAGAATGCTCTCACGGCCGCCGAGGCCGCCGTTCAGTAAGGCTTCGCACGGGAGGCTCGCTCTTGGCCCGCAGGGAAGGCCCCATCTCCGTTTCCGAACTGACTCGCTACGTGAAGGGACTGGTGGACGGCGATGCCGTCCTCCGTCGTATCTGGGTGCGGGGCGAGGTCTCCAACTTCAAGCGCCACTACTCCGGGCACCTCTACTTCTCCCTCAAGGACGCCCAGTCGTCCCTGCGCTGCGTGATGTTCCGCAGCCATGCGGACCGGCTGCAGTTCGAGCCGGAGAGCGGCATGAGCGTCCTGGCGGGAGGCTCCGTCAGCGTCTACGAACGCGACGGCGTCTACCAGCTCTACGCCGAGGAGTTGCAGCCGGATGGCCTGGGAGCCCTGAACCTGGCCTACCTGCAGCTCAAGGCTCGGCTGGAGGAGGAGGGGCTCTTCGACCCGGCCCGCAAGCGGCCGATTCCGCGGCTGCCCCGCAAGGTGGGCGTGGTCACGGCCATGACCGGGGCCGCCATCCGCGACATCGTCAACGTCACGCGCCGCCGCTTCCCCAACGTGCACCTGGTCATCGCTCCGGTGCTGGTGCAGGGGACGGAGGCGCCGCCCCAGATCGCCCGGGCCCTGGACGCCCTGACCCAGGTGGACGGCGTGGACGTCATCATTTGCGGCCGGGGCGGCGGATCGCTGGAGGACCTCTGGGCCTTCAACGACGAGCGGGTGGCGCGAGCCATTCACCGCTGCTCCGTTCCTGTGATCTCCGCCGTCGGCCATGAGACCGACTTCACCATCGCCGACTTCGTGGCGGACCTGCGCGCCCCCACACCCTCGGCGGCGGCCGAACTGGCCGTGCCGGACCGGCGTGAGGAGCAGCTTCGCCTGACTGCCGCCCAGGCCAGGCTGGTGGGCAGCCTGCGCCGCGGGCATGAAATCAAGGCCTCGCGCCTGCGGGCCCTGCTCCGCAGCCCGGCCCTGGAGCGCCCCCTGGACGGGGTGCGCCAGCGTCGGCAGCGGGTGGACGACCTGAGCCGGGCCATGGTCTCGGCCATGACCCACCGCCTGCAGCTGCAGCGGGCCAGGCGCGACCAGGCGGCATCGCAGCTTCAGGCATTGAGCCCGCTGGCCGTGCTGGCGCGCGGCTACAGCGTGACGCGGCTGGCGGGAACGTCCCGGGTGGTCCGTTCTGCCGGGGACGCACCCGCCGGCACCAGGTTGGACGTGACCCTGCAGGAGGGTGAACTTCGCTGCCGTGTGCTGGAGGCGGGAACGCAAGGCCGGCCCCGGCCGCAGCAGGTGAGCCTGGCCGACATCGGCCTGGCCTTGTCGGAAAGGGAGGAAGACCGTGGCCCGCAAGAAGACTGAGTCCATGACCTACGAGCAGGCCCTGGAGCGGCTGGAGCAGGTGGTGCGCGACCTGGAGCGGGGCGACCTGCCCCTGGACGCCTCCCTGGAGCTGTTCCAGGAAGGGGTGGAGCTGACCCGGCTCTGTTCCCAACTGCTCGACGAGGCGGAGCGCAAGATTGAGAAGCTGACCCTGGACGAGAACGGCCGGCCGCGCCTGGAGACCGTCGACCTGGAGGAGGGCGCCTGATGCTGCAGGACTACCTCCGTGAGGTGGCGGACGAGGTGGGTCAGGGCCTGGAGCGCCTCCTGCCCCCGGCGGGAAGCGGCTCCGGCCGCCTCCACGAAGCCATGCGCTACGCCGTCCTGGGCGGCGGCAAGCGCCTGCGCCCGGCCCTGGTGATGGCCGCCTGTGAGACCGTGGGCGGCGATCGCCGGCAGGCCGTGCCCGTGGCCTGCGCCCTGGAGATGATTCACGCCTATTCGCTGGTGCACGATGACCTGCCGGCCATGGACGACGACGACCTGCGCCGGGGACGTCCCACCCTGCACAAGGCCTTTGACGAGGCCCTGGCCATTTTGGCCGGCGATGCTCTGCTGACCCTGGCGTTCGAGGTTCTGGCTTCCCACGGCGTGGCCGGGGGCGTTGAACCGCAGCTCATGCTTCGCGTCATCGGCGAGGTGGCCTGGGGCGCCGGCAATCAGGGCATGGTGGGCGGCCAGGTGGAGGACCTGGAGGCGGAGGGTCTTCAGAATGGCGACCTGCCGCGGCTGGAACACATCCATCGCCTCAAGACGGGGGCGCTCTTCCGCGCCTCCGTGCGGGCCGGCGCCCTGGTGGGCGGGGCCGATGACGACGACCTGGAGGCCCTGGACGACTTCGTTCGCCACTTCGGCCTGGCCTTTCAGATAGCGGACGATGTGCTGGACGTGACTGGCGACGCCGACATCATGGGGAAGGCCACCGGCGCCGATGCCCGGCTGGGGAAGCTGACCTATCCGGCCCTGCTGGGACTGGAGGAAGCCCGCCTGCGGGCGCAAACGGAGGCGACGGCGGCCACCAAAGCCTTGCTTCGCTTCGGCCAGCGTGCCCACGTGCTCGCTGAACTGGCCGGATTCGCCGTGGCGAGACAGGGCTGACAGATCGCCCATAATCGCCTCTGAACCGGCAAGAATGCCAGATGACCGCCATTGAAGCCCAATCGGCGGCCGTGCTATAATTCTTGACACATTGTTCTTTGAAAAACATCGGGCGAAAGCTCTTTGAGCCTTCGCCTCCATATTGGTAGGTGGCGTAGTATTCTAGTCAGTCCTGCGGCTTCTGAAGACGGGCCTAAAAATCCGTCGCGGGCACATCGATGAAGTCCCTGGTGTTGGCTGCCGACGCCCAGTCGGGGGCTGGTGCTGGGGGATAAGGCGGATGGGGCGATCTGTAATGGCATACAGGCGTTGACCCCGCTGCCGTGGAGGCCCAAACTCGTCTGGCTTGCACCGAGCAAGTGCGGACGGCTTGGCGTTAAACCTGCATGCGGTGCTGGACATGGTCAGGCATTGGGTGCAGTGTAGCCTGCCTTGAGTGGGAATGGCGGATGTCGGTCCCCCGTCAGGGAGGACAAAGCCGGCGCTTCGGTGGCCGCCGAAAAACCGGCCTGTCGATCTGAAACCATTTCTGCAAAAGAGGCTAAGAAGTTGCGTGTTGTCGAGGAAAACTCCTAGGCTGCTCGCTACCTGCGAAGCGCATGGGGATTACAGTGTGGACTAAGTGGTAATCTAGCACTGCCGGCGGTGACGCGGCAGAGCAGGCGTAAAGGGAAACCGCCGGAGCGGCGACGCTCGGGTGTCCTGCGTGGGAAAGCCAGCTGGACCTAAGCCACAACATTTACCTATCGCGCTGCCACCTGCCGTACATAGGCTTGGGTCAGGGGAATCAACCTCTGACCCTTTTTCCTATCTATCCGTCTGTCCAACCCGTTCCAGGAAAGGGGTAGGAGGCTGAAGAAGCCACGTGATCCGGAGTTGTCGGCTCGCCCCTGGCGCCGCCTGCTGGGCGTGGGCCTGATGACCTTCCTCATCGCCATCTTTCTGACGTTCCCCCTGCAGTCCGTCGCTGCCCGGTCCCCGCTTTACATAGCGATCCCGCTGCTGGTTCTGGTCATCCTCGTCGGCGTGCTCTTCGATATCGTCGGCGTGGCCGTGGCCGTGGCGGAGGAGAGCCCGCTCCACGCCATGGCCGCCAAGCGGCTGCCCGGCGCGCGCCAGGCCCTGCGCCTCACGCGCAACGCGGACAGAGTCAGCAACTTCTGCAACGACGTCGTGGGCGATATCGCCGGCACCCTTTCGGGCGCCCTGGGCGCTGCCGTCGCCGTTAACATGCTGCTGGCGGCAGGAAAGGGGACGCCCCTTCTGGAGATGGTGACCAACACCGGGCTGCTGGCCCTGGTAGCGGCCGGCACCGTCGTGGGCAAGGCCCTGGGCAAGACCTACGCCATGACCCGCGCCGTAGACGTGACCCTGCGCGCCGGCCAGGTCCTCTCCTGGTTTGAGTATGTGCTGCATCGCGAGTTCCTGGGAAACGGCCCGCGCCGCCGGCGCGGCGAGAACGGACGATGAGGGGCCGGGCTCCGCGGGACTCACGCCTGGACGTGGCCCTGGTGGAGGCCGGTCTCTTCACCAGCCGGCAGCGGGCGCAGGCCGCCCTGGCCCTCGGGCTGGTGCTCGTGGACGGCCGGCCCGCCGGCAAGCCCTCGTTGCAGGTGCGGTGTGGCGCCGCGCTGGACGCTGAGGAGCCCATGCCCTTCGTGGGCCGCGGCGGCCTGAAGCTTCAGGCCGCTCTGGAACACTTTGATCTGACGGTGACCGGCCGGGTGGCCCTGGACGTCGGCGCCTCCACCGGCGGCTTCACGGACTGCCTGCTGCGGGCCGGGGCCGGCCGGGTCTACGCCCTGGACGTGGGCACCGGCCAACTGGCGCCGTCCCTGGCCGCGGACCCGCGGGTGGTCAACCTGGAGGGGACGGACATCCGCCGCCTGCCGCCCCGGTCGCTGGACCCGGCTCCCGATCTGGCCGTGGTGGACGTGGCCTTTATCTCGCTCCGATTGGTCCTGCCGCACGTGCTGCCGCAGCTTCGCGCCGACGCGCCGGCGGAGGTGGTGGCGCTCATCAAGCCGCAGTTTGAGGTGGGCCCATCGCGGGTGGGCAAGGGCGGCGTGGTGCGCAGCGAGGCCTACCGTCAGCAGGCCCTGGCGGACGTGACGGCTGCGGCGGCCGGCCTGGGACTGCACCACCGCGGCACCATGCCGTCGCCCGTCGCAGGCGGGGACGGGAATCAGGAGTACCTGGCCTGCTGGTTTTTCGGGGGCACACTGTAGGGCGTGTGCCCCTCTTTTGTCGTTGCCCGTCTCGGGCCTGGACCGGCAGGACTCGGGCGGCAACCGGGCGAATACGAAAAGGACCTGGGTGAGGACCGGCCCGCTTTACGGCCGACCCCGTCCGCCGGCCCGGTTGGAACTTCTTCGAGGTGCTCCGCCAGAAGCTGGTGGAGGTGGACAACGGTGCATTCCAGGAGGCATTGCCATGAAGGCCAGACGCCAGATGAAGATCCTTGAGGTGATCCGACAGGACGTGGTGGAGACGCAGGAGGACCTGGCCCAGCGCCTTCGGGACGCCGGCATCCAGGTGACCCAGGCCACCGTGTCCCGGGATATCAAGGAGATGCAGCTGGTCAAGGTGCCCACGGGGGATGGCCGCTACCGCTACGCCCAGCCGGAAGACGGCGCCCTGGCGGCGCAGTCGGAGCGGATGCTCCGCATCTTCCGCGAATGCATCCTGGGTGTGGAGAACAGCGGGGCGCTCATTGTGGTGACGACCCTGGCGGCCACGGCTCCCGGGGTGGCGGAAGCCATCGACGGGCTCCGCTGGCCCGAGGTCATCGGCACCCTGGCGGGCGAGCGCAACGTCTTCGTGGTTGTGAAACCGCCCGAGGCCTCCGCTTCCATCGCCGACCGTCTGCGGGGCCTGATGGCCTAGGACGCCCAAAGGGCTCAGGATCCGGGAGGGAAAGACGTGCTGGTTGAAATCTATATGGAGAGCTTTGCCTTGATCGACAAGCTTCGTCTGCGCCTTGGCGCAGGCTTCAACGTCCTGACGGGCGAGACCGGAGCCGGCAAGTCCATTGTCATTGACGCCGTGGAGCTGGTGCTGGGGGGCCGGGCCTCGGCCGAATACGTGCGCACCGGCGCCGACCGTGCCCTGGTGGAGGCCGCCTTCGAGGTCTCCGGCGTGAAGCAACTGGAGTCCGCTCTGCAGGAGCTTGGGCTTGAACCCGAGGGCGATACCCTCGTTCTATCGCGCGAGATTCAGAAGAACGGGCGGAGCACCAGCCGCATCAACGGCCGGCCTGCCACCCTGTCCATGGTTCGGACCTTGTCGCGTCACCTCCTGGACCTCCACGGCCAGCACGAACACCAGTCGCTGCTGGAGGTGGAGAGCCACCGTCAGCTGCTGGACCTGTTCGGCGACCAGCCCGTGCTGAAGAGTCTGGCCGAGGTTCGCCGCCTGGCGGATGAGCTGCGCGATCTCGAGCGCCGGCTGGCCGACCTGGGCGGCGACGACCGTGACCGGGCGCGCCAGGTGGACCTGCTCCGCTTTCAGATCAACGAAATCGACGCCGCCGCTCTTCGCCCCGAGGAAGAGGACGAGCTGGCCGTGGAGCGGCGCCGCCTGGCCAACGCGGAGCGCCTGGCCCAGTCGTGCCGGGCCGCTTACAGTTCTCTCTACGAGGGGAATCCGGGGGAGTCGGCCGCCGTGGACCTGCTGGGGCAGACCGAGTCGCAGCTGGGCGAGGCGGCTCGCCTGGACCCCAGCCTGGCCTCGCTGCTGGAGCAGCTGCAGGCCGCTCGGGCCCAACTGGAGGAGGCGGCACGGGAACTGGCGCACTACCAGGACCGGGTGGAGTTCAACCCGGAGCGGCTGGCCGAGGTGGAGTC
The DNA here is from genome assembly GCA_937868875.1 of uncultured Bacillota bacterium. Taxonomy (GTDB): domain Bacteria; phylum Bacillota; class Sulfobacillia; order JAMDAP01; family JAMDAP01; genus JAMDAP01. The sequence goes on from CALMNP010000038.1 coordinate 27,005, forward strand.
GCGCCTGGACCTGCTGACCCTGTTCAAGCGCAAGTACGGCGACAGCATCGCCGAGATTCTGGCCTTCCGCCAGGAGGCTGCAGCCGGGCTGGAGCGACTGGAGTCCGCCTCTGAGTTGCGCGAAGCCCTGCAGAAGCAGAGGCAGGGGCTGCTCAGCCGCTACGCCGGGGCCGCGCAGGCCCTTCACGAGGCCCGGGCCAAGGCGGCGTCCGCCCTGTCCAGGGCCGTGTCCGGCGAGCTGAAGGACCTGCACATGCCCCAGGCTCGATTCGAGGTCGCGGTGACGCTGGAGACGGAGGAGGGAAACCCCGCCGTCCGGCGGGACGGGGCCGACGTCGTGGAATTCCTCTTCAGCGCCAACCCTGGTGAACCGGTTCGACCGTTGGCGCGGGTCGCCTCGGGCGGCGAGCTGGCCCGCGTGGCCCTGGCCTTCAAGGTGGCGCTCTCGCGCGTTGACCGGGTGCCATGCCTGATCTTTGACGAGATTGACACCGGCGTCAGCGGCCGCGCTGCTGAAGCGGTCGGGCGGAAGATGGCCGTCGCCGCAGCGGGCCGCCAGGTGATCTGCGTCACCCATCACCCGCAGATTGCCGCCATGGCCGTCCACCACGTTCGCGTCAGCAAGCGCCAGGCGCAGGGCCGGACCTCCACCAGCCTGGAGGTGCTGGACGAGGCCGGGCGTGTGGACGAGCTGGCCAGGATGCTGGGCGGCAGCACCATCACAGCCGTCACCGTACAGTTGGCGCGGGAACTGCTGGCCGCAGGGCAGAGCCGGTAGGCCGGACACCAGGTAGAGACCCCGGAGGGGACACCCTCCGGGGTCTGTTTATTACGTTAGCCCATGTTGAACCGAAATAGCGGTGATGTTGACAGAGCGGGCAGAAACTTGCGGCTGCTGGCAACGTTCCGAGCGGATAACGTTGTTTCAAGACGGAGATTTTAAGCGTGGGAAGGAGATTGCGAAAGCCAGCGTGAGGTAGAAAGGGAAGGATGGCCTACGCCATCCACCTTCCATCTCTACCGAACCTGGAGTAACCTGCCGGAGGGAGCCTGCGCAGGGAGAGGAGAAACTGCGCAGGAGCGTGATCAACCCGTGAGTTGGAACCGCCCATTAGCCGGCTGGGTTCTGGCCGCCGCCATCGTAGGCCTGGTGAACACGCCCCCATTCAAGTCTTACGCCCGCTTACCCAGCCGCATCGAAGTGCCGGCCGGCCAGGCGCAGGAAATCCAGCTCAACCTGCCCTTTGGACTCACGGTTGAGGCAGATGCGGGTGAAGTGATCGGCCTCAATGGCCGACCCATCGGCAAGGCTGTTGCCCGGGTCCCGCGGGGCGAGAGCCTCGTACTCGACGGCCTCCAACCCGGTGACGCGAATGTTGAGCTTCGGCTGTTCGGCTGGGTTCCGATCAAGCGCGTTTCGGTAGCCGTCGTCCCGGAGATCAGGGTGATTCCAGGTGGTCATTCCATCGGCGTCCGGCTCCGTTCCGAGGGCGTCATGGTGGTCGGATACTCGGTGGTGAATGGCGACCGCCAGCCCGGTCGCGAAGCCGGGATCCAGCCCGGCGACGTGCTCCTGTCCATCAACGGCCGGACCCTGACAAGTGAGGCGCAGACCGGCGACGTGATCAACGAAGAGGCGGCAGCAGGCCGGCCGCTTCAGGTTCGAGTCAAGCGTGACGGGAATGTCTTCGGCCGGACGGTGACTCCGGTGCAGGACACCCACTCGGGCCGGTACGTGGTCGGCCTCTACGTCCGGGACGGAGCGGCCGGTGTGGGAACCCTCACCTTCTTCGATCCGCAGTCCCACAAGTATGGTGCCCTGGGCCACATCATCACCGACCAGGATACCGGCAAGGCCATCGATGTTCGGGAGGGGCAGATCGTCAAGGCGACGATTACCGGCATCCAGCGGGGAGAAAGAGGTCAGGCGGGCGAGAAGATCGGCGTCTTCGCCGAGGACGGACCGCCCTGGGGGAATATCGAAAGGAATACTGAGTTCGGCATCACCGGAGAGGCGGCTCATGTGCCCCAGAACCCGCTCTTTCCCACACCGATCCCGGTGGGCCTGATGTACCAGGTTCATGAGGGTCCCGCCAGAATCCTGACGGTTCTGGACGGGAGCCACATTGAGGGCTTCGACGTTGAGATCCAGCGCGTGATCCGGCAGACAACGCCGGACGGCAAGAGCATGATCCTGCGGGTGACAGACCCCAGGCTGCTCTCGAAAACAGGCGGTATCGTCCAGGGGATGAGCGGCAGCCCGATCATCCAGGACGGGCGTTTGGTTGGGGCCGTCACCCACGTGTTCGTCAATGACCCCACCCGCGGCTACGGTGTGTTCATCGAGTGGATGCTTCAGGAGAGCGGCGCGATGGCGCCGGCCCAGAACCTGGTGGGCGCCGGGGACCTCCCCGGCGCCCGCCTGTTTGTTCTGTGCACAACGTCATTTTGTGGTGAAACGGCGCGAATTGTTTAGCCGCCATTTTCCACGGAGGAGGAGGAATATGGTAGGGAACCGAGAAATCTAGGTATGCGCATTCGCGAGGCGTACTCATTACCTGCTATTTGTCCCTAAAGTTCGGGGGAGGACAAGAGATGGGCAAGGTCCGCGTGCTGGTGTGCGATGACAATCGGGAGTTTTGCGAACTCTTGCGAGAGTATGTCCAGGGCCAGGAGGACCTCGAACTGGTGGGGGTCGCCTACAACGGCGCAGAAGTCCTGGAGCAACTGCCGAAGGCCGACCCTGATGTGCTCGTGCTGGACATCATCATGCCGCACCTGGACGGCATCGGGGTTCTGGAGCGCCTGAACGGCATGGCCCTCCCCAGACGGCCGAAGATCATCATGCTCACAGCCTTCGGCCAGGAGAACATCACCCAGCGGGTTCTGGAATTGGGCGCGGACTACTACGTCCTCAAGCCCTTCCCGCTGGAGGTCCTGGGCAACCGCATCCGGCAGCTCTCGCAGGGCAATGCCGCACTGCCGGTCGTCCGGACAGCCCCAGCCGCCCGGGACCGCAATCTGGACGCCGAGATCACCGCCATCATTCATGAAATCGGCATCCCCGCCCATATCAAGGGCTACCGGTACCTGCGCGAGGCCATCATGATGGTGGTCAACAAGGTGGAACTGCTCGGCGGCATCACCAAGGAGCTCTACCCGAGCATCGCCCGGAACCACCAGACGACGCCGAGCCGCGTAGAGCGGGCCATACGGCACGCCATCGAGGTGGCCTGGAGCCGCGGCAATATCGAGATGATCAACAGCCTGTTCGGCCACACGGTGAACCGGGAGCGGGGCAAGCCGACAAACTCCGAGTTCATCGCCATGGTGGCGGACAAGCTGCGCATGGAGAACATCAAGGCCAGCTAG
>CALMNP010000039.1 GCA_937868875.1 uncultured Bacillota bacterium
TGGAACAGACGACCTTGAAGGGACCGCGCCTGACCCTGAGGCCGGTCCGCCGCGAGGACGTGGAGAGGCGCTGGCGCTGGTTCGCTGATCCGCTGGTCACGCGCTACCTGCCCCTGGCCGGCCGCGCCTCGCTGGCCCGGGAGGATGTGGAGCGCTACGTGGAAGGCCTGCTTGCCGGGACGTCGGACCTGCTGGACTTCACCATCGGGAATGAGGCGGGGCAGGCCATCGGATCATGCAGCCTGCGGGGGTTTGACCCGGCGGGGCGGGCGGAACTGAGCATTCTGTTGGGAGAGACGGCGCAGTGGGGAAAAGGGTACGGCCGCGAGGCCATGCGCCTGCTGCTGGACCACGCCTTCCACGACCTTAATCTTCATGCCGTCTGGCTGGTGGTCCGCGAGGACAACCGGAATGCCATCCGCCTCTATGAGAATCTGGGTTTCCGCCACGACGGCATCTACCGGGCGGCGGTGCACGAGGACGGGCGGTATCTGGACAAGCGGCTGATGAGCCTGCTGGCCGAAGAGTGGGGCACGGCGGAAGGGCTTTCGTGAACTGCCAAAATCCGCCACCAGTGGCAGGAATAAGCCAACAGGTGTCGAACGCATTTCTACATTGGAACACACCTCGTTCACGTGCCGAATCACCCGCATCACGCGTCATACCATTCGTCGCTGGGGGGATTGACTGTGTCCGAAGAGCAGGGGCAATTGCAGAACCACGCCATCTGGGTTCAGTCCAGAGTTTCCAAGAAGCAGCCGGTGTACCAGAGCCGCATTCTGCTGACTGACACGGACACTCTGGTCATCGCCCAGCCTTACCGGCAGGGGCGCATCGTGGTCTACAACGCCGGCGCCACCCTCATCCTTCGGGCCAGCGATCCGGAGCAGGGGCCCGCGGCGGAAGTCGCGGTGAAGGTTCTGGAGCGCCGCCTCAAGCCCGTTCCCTCCCTGGTCGTGACCCGTCCGCCGGAGCTGGATGACCTGCTCGCAGACCCGCGTCCCGGCGCCCGTGTGGTGGCCGTCTCCAGCGGCAAGGGCGGGGTGGGTAAGACGACCGTCGTCGTCAACCTGGCCCTGGCCTTGGCTCAGGCGGGTCACCGCGTGGCCTTGATCGACGCCGACCTGGGTACGGCCAACGTGGACGTGATGCTGAAGATCGACCCCCTGTTCAACCTCTCGCACGTCATTTCGGGCGACAAGGATCTGCAAGAGATCATGGTCGAGGGTCCCTACGGCCTGCACGTGGTGCCCGGCGGCTCCGGGCTGCAGGAACTGGCCAACCTGAACGAATGGCAGTTTGGGCGGCTGCTCACCAGCCTGGCCGAACTGGAGAAGAGCCACGACCTGCTCCTCATTGATACGGGCGCAGGCCTGTCCAAGAACGTGACCAACTTCTTCCTCGCCGCCGACGAGGTGGTGGTGGTGACCAACCCCGAACCGCCCGCCACCCTGGACGCGTACGGACTGCTCAAGGTTGCGTCGGAGCAGGGACGCAAACACGGCATCCACCTGGTGGTGAACCGGGCCGAGTCCCCCAGCGAGGCGGGCATGGTGGCGCAGAAGTTCATCGAGACGGCGCAGAAGTTCCTGGACCTGCGGGTCAATTATCTGGGTCACGTGCCCACGGACCCGACCGTGCTCCAGGCCATCAAGAAGCAACAGCCCTTGCTGGTCCACTTCCCGCAGTCCGTCGCCACCTCCAGCGTGCGCCGTATCGCCCAGGCCCTGGTGCCGCAGGAAGAGGCGGTTCCCGCGCCCTCGGTCTCGGCGCCGCGCCGATCCTTCTTCGACCGCCTGCGGAACCTGTTCGCCAACGGCGGCGTGGCCTGAGGAGGCCCCATTTCCGGCCCCCCCTCCGACATGGAACCGCCGAAGCCCCAGGGCCTCGGCGGTTTTGCTATGGCGCCGCGGGGGGATCACTGGCGCCAAGGGAATCCCGGGGGCCGGGTCGAATACTAAGCTGCGA
>CALMNP010000040.1 GCA_937868875.1 uncultured Bacillota bacterium
GTCGTCGGCAGCAGCGCCATCGAAGACATCATCGGGCGTCATACCGGCCCCCGCTTCGGTTTTGCCTCCAAGAACTTCTATCCTGAATTCCTGGCCGCCCTCGAGATTGTCCACCCGGTTATCCTCGCTCACAGCGGGCAGACCCAGAACTCCAAGCGCAAGTCTCGATCCGTCCGGGAAGGGTAACCCCCGGCACTGAACCCAGATTTTTCACCGCGGAGAACGCTGAGACCGCAGAGAGGGTCACTGATTCGAAATAGACCTGGGAAGCCAGGAACAGAAGCATCTGGTCCTGCCCTCCTGTCATGACTCTGAAATCCTTTGAAATGGAGGGAGTCCTCTGCGCGCTCTGCGGTTCGACTACAACGTTTGGGATGCATGTTCTTTCAGGCGGCCTCGCTGAAGTAGGCCTGCTGAAAGTCGCCCCCAATCCCGTAAGAAGCACGAATGCCGGGGCCGCTTGCACCCCGGCATTTTCGTATCCGCTCCCGGTTCGGCTCAACGCCCGGCTTGGGCCAGTCCCTCCTTCGCATCCGCATAATCCGGCTTCGACTGGAGAGCCCGCCGAAAACTCTCCCGCGCCCTCGCCTTGTCGCCTAACCGCAGGTAGGTCCATCCCAGGCCGTTGTGCAGTCCGTACCAGTCCGGCCGGGCCGCGAGCCCCTTCTCGAACTGGTGGCGGGCCCTCTCGTATTCCCCGAGGTAGAACAGGGTCCAGGCGAGACGACTCCGCAGCTCTTCCACGTCCTTCATCGGCGCTTGCATGGAGCGCCCTTCGCCCTCGCGCGTCAGGCGATCAAGATGCGGCAGGGCCTGCGCGTATCGGCCCAACTCGAAGAGGGCATACGCCAGACCCACCCCCGCATCCCGATAGCGCGGATCCAGCTCCAACGCCTTCTGGAAGGCCTCCACCGCCAAGTGGTACCGCCCGACGCGATACCGGCTCCATCCCAAGCCGTTATAGAGCCCTTCCCATTGGGGTTGCCGGGCGATGACCTGCCGGAAGTGACGGGTAGCCTGGCTGTACTCGCCGAGGTGGTAATGGCTCCAGGCCAGGTATGCTTCGGCGTCATCGAAGGTCGGTTGAAGCTGGAGCGCGCGCTGGAACGAGGGAATTGCGCTTGCGTAGTCGCGGGCGTTGTACCGCTCCAGGCCATCCTGATACACCCGCTGGGCTCGATAGCCTTCCTGTATCTCCGTCGAGAGCTGTGACATGGTGGCTCCACAGCCCCACGTCAGGAGGCCGAGCCCGAGGCAGAGCGCGATCCTGAGACCTGCTCCCATCCGAAGTGAACTTTCCATGAGTGGGCCTCCCGCTTACTGCTGGGGGGTCGTCGCTGTGCCGGAGGAGGTCGTCGAGGTGCTCGTCGTGCTGCCTGAGGTGCCTCCCGTCGTCCCCGTCCCGCCGGTTGTGCTGCCGCCGGTTGTCCCACTCCCACCGCCGAGTCCGGTCTCCTGATCCTCGGCAGCCGCCTCGCTGTCTCGGGCAGCGCGCTGCGCATCGTGGACCGCCGCGCTCACCGCAGCCCCGACCTGGGTGCCAGCTTCCTTCGCCTCGGCCTTGGCCGCATGGGCAGCAGAGGAGACCGCCTGGCCCATGTTCTTGGATGACTGCGTCGTGCTCGCTGTGGTGCTCGACTGCGTCCCGGATGGGGTGGTGCTCCCGGACGTGCCGGCTGTCGTTGAGCCCGAGCTCTTCCCCTGGGCCTCGTGGACGGCCGAGCTCACGGCCTGGCCCAGATTGCTAAACCCGGCCTCCTGGGCCGCCGCCTTCCCGGCGTGAGCGGTGGACGTGGCCGCCTCGGAGACGGCGCTCCCTGTACCCTTGCCCGCGTGGCCGTGTCCCTGACCGGCGCCGCTCTCGGCGTCCTGGTCCTTGCCACCCCTAGAGGCACCTGCGCCAAGGCCGCCGCCATCAGCCTGGCCGCCACCCTTACCGCCGTGGTCGGCCCCATGCCCGACGCTGTCTCCGCCGCGACCGCCTCCGTGGCCACCACCCTTGCCTGAGTCAGAACCGCCGCCCCCCCCTTCACCGCCTCCACCTCCAC
>CALMNP010000041.1 GCA_937868875.1 uncultured Bacillota bacterium
CCTGGCGGAGATGTCCATGGACATCGCCGTCAGTCCCGGGGGCCATGTCTGGTTCCTGGAGGCCAACGCCAAGCCCATGCGTTTCGATGAGCCCAAGATTCAGCAGCGGTGGCGCGTGAGGCTGCTGCGATACGCCCTGGCCCAGGCGAGGCGCGAGCCGTGAAGCGGCGGCTCAGGAACGGCCGGCCGGCCTCCACCCCGCGCCCCGCAGCCGCCCGCACCGCGACCAATGGCATTCCGCCCCCGTTGGCGCAGGAGACTCACTACCTCCGGGTGACCAGCTCCAACTTCCGGCGCCTGCATCCACGGACCGTCGACCTGCTGCAGAGCCAGGGCGACGGGCACCTCACGGTGAAAGCACTGCGACTGTACGCCTCGCTCAAGCCTGAAGACACCGAACGGCCGGGCAACTTCATTCTGGCCGCCCTGGACCCCAGGGGCCGTGTCATCGCGGTGACCGCCGCCTTGCGCTGGGGCCATGAGCTGTCCCTGATAGCCGTCCAACGGCGCCAGCGTGGTCGCGGCCTGGCGGGAACGCTCCTGCGCCTGGCGGTCCGGGCACTGGGCCGCTATTACGCGGAGGTGGCCTCCGACAACCTTCCCAGCCTACGCGCCTTCTTCGCCTGCGGGTTGGTCGCCTACGACGTCTTCACGCGACCCAGCGGCAAGGTGGTCCTGCGCCTGCGAACCGTGGAGCCGCTCCCCGCCGGACACCATAAACAAGAGGACACCGGAGAGAAGTAAGCCTTCCTTCCGGTGTCCTTCCATCTGTTGGATCTACGGAAGGACCCGGCGGGCACCCCAGCACAGCCGGGTTACACGCCCCAGGTGGAGCGCAAGTCCACGTGCTCGTTCCAGCGCTGTCGCCTTTGCAACATGGAGCGCAGCAGGTCCAGGTCGTCCGCGTAACGCTGGTAGGAAGGCGAGGCCTCGAGGTCCCGCCAGAGGTCCGGCATGAGGTCGTAGAAGCCGTCCTTCAGGCAGGTGTGGAACGCCTCCTGCCGCGCGGGGTCGCCCAGCCTGTCCTGGCGCAGAAACTGGTAGTCCGAGGCCACCAGCTTGGCCAGAGCCAGCACGGCCCGCGCCAGGTTGGGCGAGACCAGCCAGCTTCCCAGGGTGCGGTATTCGAACCCGCCATGATCCTTGAGGCGGACGTCGCCCAGGAATCCATAGCGATGGCGTCGCAGCCGGGCGGTGGCGGCCCTCTCGATCATCATTACCGGCAGAGCGAGGTAGTTGTCCAGCGCTGTCAGCAGCGGCGACGTCAGGGTCAGGCCGCTGAAGTGCACGTGCCCGCCGATGGCGAACCGCGCAAAGGGGCGGCTGCCCGCCACCCACTCGATGTCGCGGCTGGGCATGCGCTGCGACGCCAGGGCCAGGGCCTCACGGATGTGGTCCACCAGCCCAACCGGATCGTCGCTCGGCGAGGGGCGTACCTCTACCAGAGCCAGGGCCCGCGTTGAGCGGTCGACCATTTGCCGGTCACAGCCCACCAGGCCGTAGCGGGGGAAGAAATCCGACGCCGGAATCATACGTCCCGTAACCCGGTCGCGGAGGACGAACTCGGGGTCAGCGCCCAGGACGACCTGGGGCTGGGGTTCCGGCGCGTCGCCCGGCCACCAGTGGTCCTCCGCCTGCAGTGACTCCAGGGCAGCGGCATAGGCGGCCGCCAGGTTGGGTGTCAGGCCGGGAGACGGCTCGACGCTCAGGGCATAGGTGCGCAGGCCCTGAACCCCCATCCAGACCGCCCCGAAGTCCAGGCGCAGAGCATGGAGGGCACGCATGGCGTGCCAGGCGAGGAGCACACCCTCACGGGTCCCATCCCAGGTGACGGGCTGCAGCCTGCCCCTCCGGCCACGGGCATGCATGGCCAGGACCCTGCCGTTGAACAGGTCGATCCGCAATCTGCGCCGCACCTGACCGCTGTCCTGGGGGGGCAGTGAGCGTACCCGCGCCGCCTTCCAGGCGGCCTGGACGGCCGCAGGGTCCTGCGCCTGGATCAGCGGCTCCCGGCGGTTCAAGGTCAACCGCGTCCCCTCCGGACCAGCCAGGCTGCCCCATCGGACGAGGATCGCCGTGTCCTCATCCGCAGCCGAAGATGCGTCCGCCTCGCTGCAGACGTCCCATTCGGAAGGAAGGTAGGCCAGCAGCCAACGCGTCCCCGACCGGTCCGTCAGGATGAGCCGGGGCAGCGGCCTTGGCCTGCTCAACAACGGCTCTGGCCCCGGGGGCTCGTTCTTCTGTCTCACCTGTGCCGTACCCATGCTCTCACCTGCCGTGCCTACCTTCCTCCCGGGGACGGGGGCAAAAAGAGAGGGAACCGAAAAGTGGAGGGCCTCCTCTTTTCGCTCCCCCTGGATGGATGAACGGGCTGTCCGCGGCTCCTAAACGTCCGCCTCCAGCAGCTCCTCGTCTTCCCAGGTGTCGTCCTCCAGCTCTTCGGGTTCCACCTCGCAGGCCAGGTCCTTCTCTTCCTTGTCGGCGGTCTCCGGCACCGGAAAGGCCTGCACGAGCAGCCGTGTGGTGGCCACCACCTCCGCTACGGCCGTCCCCAGGATGGTGACGGTGAGCGTGGAGCCCACGGCTCCCTTGGGAGTGGTGACGCGCGTCTCGGCGCAGCGCAGGCTGCCCGCCAGCCGGGCGAACGCTGCCGGATCCGCCAGGACCGGACCAATGAGGTCAACATCCACCGACTCGGTCACCGTCACGGGTTCACGGTGAAGCAAGGTCTGGCCGGTGTCGTCGGATGTAAACCAGGCGTCCACGTCAAACTCAAGCGTGACCTCCACCTTGTTGTCGTGGAAGGAGGCGGCCACAGCCGGACGGGACACATGGCAGCCGAGCAGGGAACGCACGCGGCTGCCAAACTGGATCTCCTGGGTGGTTCTGATGCGCTTCCTGGCGTTGCCCACTACAGCCCGCAGAAGCACCTGCACGAACCGACCCGCCATATGTCTTTTGCCCTCCCTTTCTCCGGGCGAGACCCGGAACTGTGTTGCCAGGGTATCCTATGCGGCGGATCGGCCCGTGGGCACAAAAAGGGGGGGCAGCCGGTGCGGCTGCCCCCCCTGTCCTTACTTCACCACATACAGGTGTGGCGAAGGTTTGGCTTTCTTCTCCTCGTACATGCCGGCGTCGGCGCAGGCGACCAGCTCCTCAGCCGTCTCCCCCTGGGCGGGGAAGCAGGCCACGCCCCAGGAGGCGGTCGGCAACGGAATCAGGTCCGTGCCCACGGACACCCGCCGGCTCTTGTCCTCGGCCAGCTCGGTCATGCGGGCCTGGGCCTCCTCCCGCGTGGTGTGCGGCATCACGACCGCGAATTCGTCGCCGCCGTAGCGCGCCACCAGGTCGGTGGAGCGCACGTTCTGCTTGAGGTGCAGCCCGAACTCCCTCACCGCCTGGTCGCCGGCCAGGTGGCCATACGTGTCATTGACGAGTTTCAGATTATTGATGTCGAAGAGCGCAACGGACACGGGGTAATCGTCGCGGCGCCCCTTCTGCAGCTCCTCGTCCAAGAGGCGATAGAAGCTGGTGCGATTCAGGGTACCGGTCAGCCCGTCGTGGGTGGCGGCGTAGGTCATGCGCTCATGGGCCCGGGCCACCTCAATCGAGTCCGCCACCTGCCGGGCCACGGCCGTCAGCAGGTAGACGTCGTCCTCACTGAAGGCGCCGACGCGGGTGGACTCCAGGTTGAGCACGCCGATAACCTGGTTTTCCGTGACCAGAGGGACCGCCAGCTCGGAGCGGGTGGTGGGGTTGATCATCACGTAGCGTTCGTCACGCTCTACGTCGGAAACGACCAGAGGCTGTCCGTGTCGGAGGACCCAGCCGCAGACGCCGCTCTCCACCGGCCAGCGGTGGCCGACGACGTCGCGCGGGCACCCGGCCACCGAACTGACGACCAGGTCGTGGGTGGGCTCATCCAGCAGCACGATGTAGTAGGCATGGGGCCCAATCGTATCGTAGAGGATTTCCAGCACCCGGTGAAGGGCGCGCGAGGTGTCCAGCAGCGACCTGCGCTCCAGGGAGAGCTGGTAGAGGATTTTGAGCTCCTTGGAGTGCACGGGGAGGATGCGTCCAGTACGGGGCGTGGCGGCGGCGCCCCCGCCCGGCTCCGCCAGCAGGTCCTCCACTTCGTGCAGGTCGGGGCTCTGCATGGACGCCATCTGCCCCGCCAGATCGGGGGAGCGCTCCACGATCCGCACCAGGGCTTCCACCACAGTCGGGTCAAATTGAATGGAACGCCCCTGATTGAGGCGGTTGATGGCTTCCGCCCAGGGCATGCCTTTGCGGTAGGGCCGGTCGGAGGTCATAGCGTCGAAGGCATCGGCCACGGCGATGATGCGGGCCTCGAGCGGAATCAGGTCGCCCTTGATCCCCTCCGGGTAGCCGCCGCCGTTGTACCACTCGTGGTGGTGCTTGATGGCCGGAATAACGCTGGGAGCCACGTTCACCCGTTGCAGAATCTGGATGCCCCGCACGGGGTGCTCCATCATCAGGGCGCGCTCCGCCGGAGAGAGCGGGCCGTCCTTACGCAGTGTGGCGTCCGGGATGCCGATTTTGCCCACGTCGTGAAGCAGGCTGGCATACTTCAGGTCTTCGCGGCGCCTGAGGTCAAGTCCCAGTTCCTCCGCCAGCATTCCAGCGACGTGCGAAACCCGCGCCGAGTGACCGCGCATATAGGGGTCGCGGGCGTCCAGGGCGGCGACCAGTGCTGAGAGCATGGAGTCCTGCACTCCCCGCAGCCGGCTGGACTCGGCGTTGCGCTTCAGGGCGCCGTAGTAGTGGCTCAGGATGCGTTGCAGCAAGGCCAGGAGGAGGGATAGGAAGGCCGCCCAGGCCCAGCCGCCCCCCACCACCACAAAAGCGGCGATGAGGCCGACCGCCTGAATGACCAGATAGGTCTCCACGCCGGATTGCAGCATGCTCGACCAGGTCTGCAGCAGCGGCTTGTTCTGAAGGAATACGAAGAGGGTAGAAATGCAGAAGGAGTTAACGACCAGGTAGGTCAGGGAGGCCCCCAGAGCAGGCAGCAAGGAACCGCTGAGATTGCTGGGGTCTCCGCCCAACGCCTGGAAGACATACGCGGCCGAGCTGACGGTAATGATGACCTGCGAAGTATTGAACAGGCTTCGCCGGAGGTCGCTCCCAAGAATCATGGCCGAGGTGAGCTGGCTTAAGGCGGCCACCCAGACGGCCAGAGGCGTCCCCCCCAGCAGGATGGCGACGTAGCGCACAGCGCTCGTCAGAGTCACGGCCTGGCCGGTCGGGGCCTCCAGGCGGAACAGGTCGAAGGCCGCTGCCGCGACCGTGAGGCCCAGTAGCAACGGCCAGCGGCTCTGACTCAATTCGTGACCGGAGCGGAACAACACGACAACCGCCAGACCCGTCAGGGTCGCTATGTAGAGGTCGGCTCGTCGCGTCACTTTGCTGCCCCCTCAAAATAACTTTCAACCATCGAAAGGAAGACGGGCCAGAAGGACTGAGCAGAGACGAGAGGTTCAGGTTACCAGAGCCATTCAGCGACTGAGGCGGAGACGAGAGCCAGGACAAGCAAGGCCGCGTAGAAGTAGTAGCTGTACTTGCGCACAAGAACACCTCCTTTTCCGCCGTATTTCTCGAAGCTTCGCTAAAGGCTCAGCCTCCTGGCCCGAAAGGTCACCGGTCTGGACATGAACTCCTGGATGAGCAGGAAGGCCCCCAGGGCGATCAGGACGTCACCGATGCTCACCACGCGGGGCATCGGGAAAGGAACGGGGATGACGTCCCCGAGAAAGTTGAACAGGGTATGGTCGGTCATAGCCACGCGCTTGAAGTCGGTGCCCGCCAGAAGCGGCTGGGTGTTGAAGCCCAGGCCCTGGGCGGCCACCACGCTCACCGGCATGTGCCCGGCGTTGAGGCCAATGACCACGGTGTTCAACAGCACGCCCACAAAGATGAGGCGCATATGCTGTTTGTCCAGGTTCAGCGCCAGGCCTGCCAGCAGGACGGCGTAGGCGGTCAGGATGAGCACTGGACTGATCGCACGCGGAGTGGCCACAGCCACCAACTGAAGGCCAAGGGAGACGAAGATGATCCAGGGATGGCGGATGTTGATGCTGTCCGCCGGGCGTCCGCCTCGTATCACCGCGACCAGTACACTGATCAGAATCATGTCGAGGAGCATCTCAGGAACCTCCTTCGGGAATGGGGCCGAACGAAAAGGGTCCGGTGCCTGGCCGAAGGCCAAGGCGCCGGACCCTTGAAGGGTCTCCCCCAACGCTGGTCGTCTTCGGCGACGGTGGCGGTCATGGGCTTGCGCCTGTAGACCCACCGTTTTACGCACCATTCCTTTCGGAATGGGTGGTCTTTATCGGACTTCGTGATATGAAATGCGACGATTGTATCCAGAGGATACCACAGGGTTCCAATCGTGTTTGTCGAATCCTGTCGACCATGAGCGATTTTTCCAAAAAAATAGGCCGATAGTCCTAGGGCTCAGGCTGTACCCCGTCCAAAATGCGCTCCAAAGCGTTCAGTCGGTCCTCCAGGGGCTGCCCCCGGTAGACCACCCCGAGGGTACCGGAGGCGTCAACCCAGACCAAGACACCGTCCGGGGGCGGGGTGGCGCGCGGGTCAACCCAGACGAACAGGCCCGGTTCGGTCGCCGGCTCCTCGCCCTCGGCGGCCTGGAGCCAGGGGAACAGGCTCTCTGCCCATCCGGCCAGGCGTTGACCCCAGGCCTCGCTCGCCTTCCCGCCCAATTGCACCGCAAGGGCGATGGGAGCAGCGGTCCCCGGGTCAGCCGCCACCGCCGCCCCGTCGCCGTCCAGGGGACGGAACAACTGCTGCTGGAGGGCAAGGACGGCAACCCCGGCGCCGTTCCAGGCGGCCTCGCGCCCCTCTTCTTCCAGGGCGAGATTCATCCCCGCGGCCAGGGCATCGAGGACGCGTCGTGACTGAGGAGGCCAGCCGGCCAGGGCCTGCTCCACGTCCTCGAGGTCGGGGCGGCTGATCCGGGCCAGTTCGTTGGAGGCGCGTGCCGCCGGATCGCCTGCCGGTTCAAGCGAACCCGCGGCCCGCCTGCGGATGCGTTCAACGCCATCGGGGTTTCGTTTCGCCGCCGCATAGCCCAGCCCGAAGGCGAGGGCGGCGGGTTCCGAGGCGAGACACTGCCAGGAACTGTCGGAGCGGAACACCAGCACGGCCGCGTCCGGCCCCAACCACAGGACTCGCCTGTCCCGGTGTCCCACCTGGTCGGCCGTGGGGGCCGTGGCCGTCGCCGGCATGGTGGCCACCCCGGTCAGGAGCAAGACCAGGGCGAGCACAGCCGCCGTACGGCGCACTGCGTGTTGCATGTGATCTCTCCTTAGCGTCGGCTGGACTTTTGCAGGTTTCACCTTCCTTGCGTGTCCTTCCAGTTCCTTCCACGAAGAATGTCCAACGGTGCCAACTGCTCGTCAGTGTATGACACCGAAGGCGGTGGTTAGACTAGGCCTGGAGCATTCACACGAACGCACGGCGCCGGCCGCGCGGATGAGGGAGGTGTGTTCGTTGCAGACCGTTGACTCCTTTGATAAGTGGAAGGGTATGCTGGCCGAGGGTATCGGCATGGCCAAGGCCGCCGGTGCTTCGGACCAGGAGGTTGCCAGCGTCGCCACCAAGATGGGCAATTACCTGTCCAACAACGTCGATCCCGCCAACCGTGAGCAGCGCCTGCTGAAGGAGCTTTGGGAATCCGGTGATCAGCAGGATCAGCAGGCACTGGCCAAAATGGTCAGCAAGATGGTCCAGCACACCCACTGACTCAGCCGGCCCTATACGACAAAGGCCCCCGCCTAGGCGGGGGCCTTTGTCGT
>CALMNP010000042.1 GCA_937868875.1 uncultured Bacillota bacterium
CGGCACGTTGCGGTGCACCAGAACGTATGTCAGCGAGATCTTCGAGTGGCTGGACGCCGAGGGCCTCGCCACTCACAGCATGACCGGCAAGTCGGTGGCCCTGACGGAGTTGGGGTACAGGGTGGCCGAGGAACTGCTCCGGAGGCATGGGTTCGCGGAGGAGGCCTAGTGCCGTGCATGCATGGACTTTCCGCGCCCGCTTCCGGCGGGGCGCTTTCGGCTGGCGCTCGCAGCCCGTCGTGACGCGGGTTCAGGCGTTGATCATTTGAAACCGAGGGAGGGGTGAGCCCTGTTTTCCCGCGCTGTGGTTCAACCTCGCCTGAACTGGCCAGAACGCAGGAACGCCGCCGCAGGGCGGAGAATCCTCAAACGTTATGCCTATCGCTGATGCTGCGGTCGCAACGCGCGACCTCGTCCTCCACGGCACCTGGCTGCAGGGGTCCTTACTGCCCGAAGCCCTGAAGAGCCCCAGCCGTCCTGACAAGGCCAACACGGCAGTCAGGCCGGGCGAGAGTTTCTTCCTCTGGGGGGAAGGCTTCCCCGCAGCCCAACAGGCTCCGAAGCGGCGCGGGCGTCCTCCTCTGCGGCCTCGTCCGCGACCGCACCCCGCTTCTATCCCGGCCTCCGCGCTGGCGGAGTCCGCAGCTCTTCCTCCTGCTGTCGTGGGGAGCGGGACAGGCGCGGCTCTTCGTGAAGAAACCGTCCTGTGCAGGGCGGTTGTCTGGTTGCCGACGGCCAACGGCAGTCCGCTGTCCTCACCCGAGGCCGTCCACCTGGTGACGGATGCAATCGAGACCCCGTCTGCCGACGAGAACGTGTCTCTCCGACCGTGGCTCGTGGAGGGGGTTGCTCTTCCTGCCGCTCTGGCCGTGCCGTGGCTGCTGGAACGAGCCAGGCCCGGGACCGGCCGCCGCGGCGCAGGCGGTCCGGCGGGCCGCCTTGGCGCCGATGTCCGCTACTGGGCTGAAGTGGCTTGGCTGGCCTTGGAGCTGACCGCCGGCCAGCGTTTTGTTCCCCTCCTCTTGCCGATGCCTGAGATCAGGGCGAAGGGGCCGGACCGAGCCGGCCGTGCCGCCTGGCGGCCGGTCCTCGGCCCCGCTGAGAGGCGGACGCTGCGCGAACTGGAAGCGGCAATGCCGGCTGCCTGCCGGGTCGTTGCACCGGAAGGGCGCAACGGCGGTGCCGCGGCGGGCGCGGCCATGCACCCCACTGCCCCGGATGCCCTGCTGTCCTCCTTCCTGGACGCTGCCGTGGACGCTCTGGTCCGAGGCGGCATACAGGCTTCGCGGCCGAACGGCAGCCGGCGACCCCGCGCCGGCCGGGGGATTCGCGGTGGAAGCGGCCCCGATGCTTCTCTGCCCGTGCGCTGGGCAGCCGCGTTGGTTTCCCGCGACCCCCGGGTGACAGGCGGGGCAGACGAGATCCAGGCCCTCTCCTCAACCCTGACCGCCTGGGCCGCGCCGGTGCTGCAGGTGGCCGAGGCGGACCCGGTCCGCGCCTGCTTCCGTCTGGATGCGCCGGACGAAGAGGGCGAGCCCTGGCGCTTGCGCTTTTTCCTTCAGGCCGCGGACGAGCCCAGTCTGCTGGTTCCTGCGGCGGAGGTCTGGCGTTCGCGCGGCAGGGTGCTGCGTTACCTGAACCACCGTTTTGACCGGGTTCAGGAGCGGCTGCTGCGGGGGCTTGGAGAGGCCGCCCGGCTCTGCCCGGCGATCGCGGAGAGCCTGGGTCAGGCGGACCCGACGGAGGCCGGCCTGGATGTTCACGAAGCGTACCGCTTCCTGACTGAAACCGCCGCCCTCCTGGAGGAGAGCGGGCACGGCGTGCTGCTGCCGGCCTGGTGGAAGCGCGGCCCCGAGGCCGCGCTGGGCATCCGGGTTCGGGTGCGCCCGGCCCACGACGAGGGGGGAGTATCCACGGGCGGGTTCTCCGCCGCTGACCTGGTGCGCTTCGACTGGCGGGTCGCCCTCGGCGACCAGGAGCTGTCGACGCAGGAGTTCGAGGAGCTGGCCCGGCTCAAGGTGCCGCTCGTCCGCATGCGGGGGCAGTGGGTGGCACTGAAGCCGGACGAAATTCGGGCGGCGGCGCGCGCCTGGAAGAGTCGGGCCGAACGGGACGAGAACCTGGCGACGGCCCTCCGGTTGTCGTTGGGCCTCGGGGAGGAGCCGGCGGACGACTCGGAGGCGCTGCCCGTAACCGGCGTGGAGGCCAGCGGGTGGGTCGCCGGCGTCCTGGCTCATCTCCAGGGGGCGGCGGAGTTCGAACCCGTGCCTCCGCCGCGCGGCTTCACCGGCGCCCTGCGGCCCTACCAGGAACGGGGATTCGCCTGGCTGGCCTTTCTGCGCCGCTGGGGGCTGGGCGCCTGCCTCGCCGACGACATGGGGTTGGGCAAGACGGTGCAGACCATCGCCCTGCTGCTGCGTGAGAAGGAGCTGGCGGAAGCGGCCGGACCGGCCTTGCTGGTCTGCCCCACCTCTGTGGTGGGCAACTGGCAGCGGGAGCTGACGCGCTTCGCTCCGAGCCTGCGCGTCCGCGTGCACCACGGGGCGGTCCGGATCCGGGGCGCCGGCCTGGAGGACGCGGTTCGCGACTGCGATGTGGTCATCTCCTCGTACGCCCTGCTTCACCGTGACGCGGAGGACCTGCAGGCCATTGCCTGGTCCGGCGTGATCCTTGACGAAGCCCAGAACATCAAGAACCCGGGCTCCAAGCAATCGCAGGCGGCACGTCGGCTGCAGGCGGGGTACCGCATTGCGCTGACGGGCACGCCGGTCGAGAACCATCCCGGTGACCTGTGGTCGATCATGGACTTCTTGAACCCGGGCTTTCTCGGCCCCGCCGCCCGCTTCCGCCGGCGGTTCACCATCCCCATTCAGGTCAACCGCGATGCGGCGGCGGCGGAACGGCTGCGCTCCCTGGTGCAGCCCTTCATGCTGCGGCGGGTCAAGACGGACCGGGCGATCATCTCCGATCTGCCGGAGAAGGTCGAGATGAAGGTTTTCTGCTCCCTCAGCCGGGAACAGGCGACGCTCTACGAGGCGGTGGCGCAGGACATGATGCGCCGGCTGGAGGAGGCCGAGGACGACATGCAGCGGCGGGGCCTGGTGCTGGCCACGCTGACCCGGCTCAAGCAGGTCTGCAACCACCCGGCCCAGTTCCTCGCCGACGGGTCGCCCCTGGAAGGGCGGTCGGGCAAGCTGGACCGGCTGGTGGAGATGCTGGAGGAGGCTGTGGACGAAGGGGACGCGTCTCTGGTCTTCACCCAGTTCGCGGAGATGGGAGAGTTGCTGTCCCGCCACCTGGAGAGCAGGCTGGGCGCGGCCGTGCCGTTCCTGCACGGCGGCACCCCCCGGGCGGCGCGAGAGCGGATGATC
>CALMNP010000043.1 GCA_937868875.1 uncultured Bacillota bacterium
TCTCCTATCGCACGGCGCCCGTCCGTTCGGGCGAAAAGAAAAAGGCGACCCGCCTTAGTTAACATAAACGGCGACGCTCCCATACACTTCTGGCGAAAGGAGGTGTAAGGCAGTGTCCACGTTTCGGGGCGAAGTGATCCCGCTGATTGGCCGCAACGTCACCGTCGCCACAGGATGCGGAAGCGTCACCGGGCGCCTGGTCAGGGTCGGTCTCGACAAGATCGTCATCCGGACGACCCTTCACAGGTTCATCATCCGCATCGCCGAAATCTGCTGGGTCAGGCGCAGAATCACCACCGTCTAAGTCCCAGGGGCAGGTCCCCCTGCCCCTACATCCGACCAAGGGATCGACGCCAAGCGCCCCGTAGGGCACCTGCCTTAGCCCGGACTCTGTTCGGCCCGGCGACCCTGCCTGGCGCGGCCTCCGGGTGTTGGCTACCCGACGGTATGACGACGAACAAGGCACCCCACATGGGGTGCCTTTCAACACTCGAGTTGATCTTACTTGAGCGCTTTCATGAGCAACTCATTCACTATGCCCGGGTTGGCCTTGCCGCGGGTGGCCTTCATCACCTGGCCCACCAGGAAGCCCAGGGCGGTCTCCTTGCCGCTGCGGAAGTCTGCAACCGGCTGCGGGTTGGCCGCAATCACGTCAGCGATGACCTTCTCCAGCTCCGAGGTGTCGGAGATCTGCACCAGGCCCTTCTCCTTGACGATGACCTCCGGGTCCTTCCCGGTGGCCATCGTCTCCTCAAAGACCGTCTTGGCGATCTTGCCCGAGATGGTGCCCCGGTCGATCAGCATCAGCGTGTCGGCCAGTTGCTTCGGCGTGATGGGAATCTCGTCGCTCTCCGCGGCGCGGGCGTTCATGATGCGCAGCAGGTCGCCCAGAACCCAGTTGGCCACGGCCTTGGGGTCCTTCGGGTAGAGGCCGGCGGCCTCCTCAAAGAAGGCGGCCAGGCTGAGGTCGCTGGTCAGGATGCCGGCGTCGACGTCGCGCAGGCCGTAGTCACGGACGTAGCGAGCCTGACGGGCGTCGGGAAGCTCCGGCAGATTGGCGCGGACGCCCTCCACGAAGTCTCGGGAGATGTCCAGGGCGGGCAGGTCGGGGTCGGGGAAGTAGCGGTAATCGTGCGCCTCTTCCTTCGACCGCAGGGCGATGGTCACTCCCTTGGTCTCGTTCCATTGGCGGGTTTCCTGGCGGATGGAGCCGCCCTCGTCCAGCACCTTGACCTGGCGCTCGGCCTCATACTCGATGCCGCGCACCACGGCGCGGAAGGAGGAGACGTTCTTCATCTCGGTGCGGGTGCCGAACTCCGTGGAGCCGGTGGGTCTCACGGAGACGTTGACGTCGGCCCGGAGGTTGCCCTCCTCCATCTTCAGATGCGACACGTCGGCATAGGCCAGGATGGTCTTCAGCCTGTTCAGGTAGGCGCGGGCCTCCTCGCCGGAGCGCAGGTCGGGCTCGGAGACGATTTCGATCAGGGGCACGCCCGACCGGTTGAAGTCCACCAGGGACACGTTGGCGTCCGCGGAGAGCCCGCCGTCCTCGCTGTGCAGCAGCTTGCCGGCGTCCTCCTCCAGGTGGATGCGGCGGATGCGCACGCGGCGCGGCTCGCCGCCAAAGATGAAGTCCACGTGGCCGTGCTCCGCCAGGGGCAGGTCGTACTGGCTGATCTGATACGCCTTGGGCAGGTCGGGGTAGAAGTAGTTCTTACGGTCGAACTTGGAGTACCCGGCGATCTGGCAGTTGAGGGCCAGGGCGGCGCGTGTGGCGAACTCCAGGGCCTGCTGGTTCAGCACCGGCAGGGCCCCGGGCAGGCCCAGGCAGACGGGGCACACCTGGGTGTTGGGCTCGCCGCCGAACCTGGTGGAGCAGTTGCAGAAGATCTTGCTCTCGGTCTTCAACTCAACGTGGACTTCCAGGCCGATAATGGTCTCCCAGGTCACTGCCGAGCACCCCCCTTCGCGTCCAGCGCCGGCCTCTGCTTGTGGTAGTCCGTTGCCTGCTGGAAGGCGTGACCCACGCGCAGGACGGTCTCCTCGTCGAAGGCCTTGCCGATGATCTGCAGGCCGATGGGCAGTCGCAGCCCATTGCCGTCGCCGGCGGTTGGGCCGCCGCCGGCCACACCGGCGGCCGGCTCCGGCGCGGCGAACCCGCAGGGGAGGGACATGCCGGGCAGGCCGGCCAGGTTCACCGGGATGGTGCAGACGTCCTCCAGGTACATGGCCAGCGGGTCGGTCTTCTGGCCGATGCCGAAGGCCACCGACGGGGCCGTCGGGGTCACGAGGACGTCGAAGCGCCGGAACGCCTCCTCAAAGTCCTTGTTGACCAGGGTACGGACCTTCTGGGCCTTCAGGTAGTAGGCGTCATAGTAGCCGGAGCTGAGTGCGTAGGTGCCCAGCATGATGCGCCGCTTCACCTCTGGGCCGAAGCCCTCTTCGCGGGTGCGGCTGAACATGTCCACCAGGTCGCTGTACTCACCGGCCCGGACGCCGTAGCGCACGCCGTCGTAGCGGGCCAGGTTGGAGGACGCCTCGGCCGGGGCGATGACGTAGTAAGCAGACAGGGCGTATTCGGTGTGGGGCATGGAGACCTCCTCGGCCTCCGCGCCCAGTCCGACCAGTACCTCCACCGCTCGCAGGACGGCTTCCCGGACCGCCGGGCTGATGCCCGCCGCCAGGTACTCGCGCGGGATGCCGATCTTCAGGCCCTTCACGCCACGGTTCAGTCCCGCCGTGAAGTCGGGAACAGGTACCGGCGCTGACGTGGAGTCCAGACGGTCATGCCCCGCGATGGCCGACAGGGCCAGGGCCACGTCCTCCGCCGTGCGGCCGAAGGGGCCGATCTGGTCGAGGGACGAGGCGAAGGCCACCAGTCCGTAGCGCGAGACGCGGCCGTAGGTGGGTTTCAATCCTGTCACGCCACAGAGGGCTGCCGGCTGACGGATGGACCCGCCGGTGTCGGAGCCCAGGGAGATGACCGCCTCGCCCACGGCCACGGCCGCGGCCGAACCGCCGCTGGAGCCGCCGGGCACGCGGGAGGTGTCCCAGGGGTTGCGCGTTGTAAAGAAACCGGAGTTCTCCGTGGAGGAGCCCATGGCGAACTCGTCCAGGTTGGTCTTGCCAACCGTTACCGTCCCGGCGGCGTTCAGCCGGTCCACGACCGTGGCGTCGTAGGGCGGAATGTAGTTGGCCAGAATCTTTGAGGAACAGGTGGTCCGCACCCCGAAGGTGTTCATGTTGTCCTTGATAGCTACCGGGATGCCCGCCAGGGACGACAGGGTCTCTCCAGTGGCGCGCCGGCGGTCCACCGCTTCCGCCTGGGCCAGGGCCAGGTCCGGCGTGCGGGTGACGAAGGACTTGACCTTCTCCTCCACCTGTTCGGCCCGGTCCAGGGCGGCCCGGGTCAGCTCAACGGCACTGACCTCGCGGCGGCTGAGCATTCCTGCCAGCTCTTTGGCTGACTTGTAGTACAGTGCCATATCCTTCTCCCCCTACTCCACCGTCTTGGGCACAGCGAAGCACCCCGACTTCTGGGAGGGGGCGTTCTGCAGGGCGCGGTCGCGGTCGAGGCCGTGGATCACCTCGTCCTTGCGGGTGACGTTCTTCAGGGAGGCCAGCACGTGGAAGGTGGGCTGAACCCCGTCGGTCTTCAATTCGTTGAGCTTGTCCACGTGGCCGAGGATGGAATTGAGCTCGCGGGTCATCTTCTCCCGCTCCTCCTCGCTCAGGGACAGCCGGGCCAGGTCGGCGACATGGTCGACGTCCTCGCGCCTGATCTGCATGGGCAGGACCCCCTTGTCTCTCGAAACACTGGAAATAAGTATAGCATAGGGCCTGTCCCGGGGCCAAAAGCCTGTCAGTCCCAGGCAGCCGGACTATCGTGGTCCCCTGAGCCGGGCTTCCAGGCGGTCTACTGCGTCCAGCACCTGGTCGAACAGCCGGCCCGGGAGACTGCCCGGCCGCACCAGGGCAAACACCGCCTTGGCGCAGGCCCAGCCCAGGAAGAGCGAGGTTGCCACATCGCTGGGCCAGTGGACTCCCACCACCAGCCGGGAAAAGGCGACCAGCAGGGCCATGGCCAGGAATGACCAGCGGGCGGCGGCGGACGGCGCCCGCCACATGCCGGCGGCGAAAGCGCCGGCGCCAGTGGCGTGGTCGCTGGGGAAGGACGAGTCAGGGCTGTGGGGCACCAGCTGGTGGAGCTGCCCCGGAGGCAGCACCTCGAACGGCCGCGGCCGATAGACCA
>CALMNP010000044.1 GCA_937868875.1 uncultured Bacillota bacterium
CCCACCAGGGGCCGCGCATTTTTTACGCCCCGCCGGGCAAGTTAACAGGGAACGACAGAAGGGCGGAGGAAGCGGCATGGCCACCCTGCGCGAGACACTGGGCCGGCCGGTGGTGCAACTGGGCTCGGGGAGATCCCTGGGCCGCGTCAGGGACCTGCTGGTGGATGCTCAGGGGCGCCGGGTGGTGGCCCTGCTGCTGGCGCCGGGGACCTGGTTCGCGCCTCCGCGCGGCATCCCCTGGACGCAGGTTCAGGCCCTGGAGCCGGACCGCGTGGTGGCGGTGGGGGAACCCGTGGAACTGGCCGGCCTGGGACGGGAAGTCCTGACGCTGGAACAGCTTGCGGCTCGTTCGCCCTACGCCGCGGCTGAAGCGGCCAGCCTGGACGACGTTGACTTTCAGCCAGGGTCGGGTCGGGTGGAGGGGTACCAGCTGTCGGGCGGCATCCTCCAGGACCTTCTGGACGGGCGCCGCTACATGGCGGCGGAAAGGCTGGCGGCGGAGCTTGCTCCTGACGACCAGGCCGGCCTGACATAGTCCGGTCGATCGGACCGGCAGCGGAGGTGCGTGGCGTGACCTGCCCGCGGTGCAACAGCAGGGCGGTGGGACGCGTTGGAGCAGACCAGTACTACTGCTGGGACTGCTGCGTCGAGTTCGCCGTGACCAAAAAGGGTCTTCAGGTCTTTGAGTTGGACGATGAGGGCGAACTGGTGGCGCTGGACGCCGATGGTTCGGCACCCCAGGCCTGACGACACAAGCAGGAGGGACCAAGGTGAACCGAGGGTATGTGAGCGGTCTGGTAACGGGTGCCTTGATCGGCGGGGCACTGGTCATGTGGCTGGCTCCGCAGCTCAGCGACAGCAGGCGCGAGCGTATCGCCGACGCCGGCCGCGGAGTGGGGCGACAGGCGCGTCACTGGTGGCAACAGGGGCGGGAGACGGCCGAGGGTTTGATGGACAGGATATAGCCGCCCCATGGCAGAGCAGATGAGGCTCAGGCGGTACCGGCTTGTTGTCTGGACCGGTCTCATGGCTCTCGCCCTGGGGCTGGTCTTCTTCTTTTACCGCGTCCGCGTCATCCTTACGCCCTTCGTGCTCGCCTTCTTTCTGGCCTACTTGCTGGAGCCTCCCGTGGCGGCCCTGGTCCGCCGCGGGTTGGGACGCGTCTGGGCGATCGTGATCGTCTATCTGGGGGTGGGACTCCTGGCGGCGGCCACGGTCTTTCTGGTCCTGCCCCGGGCCATGGCCGAGTTCAGCCGGCTGGTGGCCAACCTCCCGGCCTACGCCGCCGACCTGGAGAATGCCTTGCTGGCGCTGCAGCAGCGGTACCACAGCCTGGCCATGCCCACCGGGCTGAGGGCGGCCATCGACGAGGTCATCCTGCGCCTCCAGGGCCTGGCCATGGGCCAGGTGCATTCGGCCTCGGGGCTGGTGCTGGGGCTCTTCCACGGCCTCTTCAGCCTGGTGGCGGCTCCCCTGATCGCCTTCTACATCCTCAAGGACATCGATCTCTTCCGCCGGGGGCTCGTGGCCTGGCTGCCCCAGCGCTCCCGGCGGCCCTTGCTGCGGCTCTTCACCGACCTCAACGCCGTGCTCAGCGGTTTTGTTCGGGGCCAGCTGCTGGTGGCGCTGGCCGTGGGCATCATGGCTGCGACGGCTGCAGGGCTTCTGGGCCTGCGCTACGCAACGCTGATTGGGCTGGTGGCGGGCATCACCGACGTCATCCCCTACTTCGGGCCGGTCATGGGGGCCTTGCCCGCCCTGGTTCTGGCGGCGCCGATGGGGGCGGTGAAGATGCTGGAGGTCGTCATCGCCTTCGCGCTGGTGCACCAGATGGAGAACGCGGTGGTCGGCCCCAAGATCATGGCCGACAACGTAGGATTACACCCCCTGACGGTCATGTTCACCATCCTGGCGGGCGGCGTGGTGGCGGGTGTGGCGGGAATGGTCCTGAGCGTCCCGGTGGTGGGCATGCTGAAGGTACTGGCAGCCCATGCCTACCGTTGGCTGGTGGCCTGGCGGGAGTCCTGGGAGACCCTGGCCCCCTTGCCGCCTGACGGCGGTCCGCGGGAGGAAGAGGGGCTGCGCTAGAGGCGAAGTCCCCTGCGGGTGGCAGGGGTTGAACGGTTTTTCTGTCGAATCCTGCGATACTAAACTGTTCGGCAGGGGTTCTCCCTGTATACGTAGAATATGGCAGCCGTCGCCAAGAACCGACCGAGGGGGAGTTAGCGCTTGACGCAGAGATCCTTCCGATCGCGCCTTGGTCTCCTGAAACGCCGCAATTTTACCGCACTCTGGTTGGCACAAGCCGTCTCGCTACTGGGAGACCGACTGACGCAGGTGGCCACCGCCGTTCTGGGCACCCAGATCTCGGGCGGCTCGGCCATGGTCTTCGCCTTCATGTGGTCGGCCCCGCAGATCCCACCCATCCTCTTCGGATGGGCCGCAGGTGTCCTGGTGGACCGGTGGGATAAACGGAGGGTGATGATCGCGGCCGACCTCCTCCGTGGGTTGCTCATCCTCAGCCTGACCCTTGTACATTCCGCCTACGGCTTGTTCTTCGTCAGCCTCGGCGTGGCCGCCCTGACCGCCTTCTTTGAGCCGGCCCTGATGAGCCTGGTGCCGCGTACCGTGGAAGAAGACCAGATCCTGGAGGCCAACTCGCTGATTGAGTCCACCAACTCCTTCATGTGGGTGGTGGGAACCGGATTGGCGGCGGTCATCATCGCCTGGATGGGCACCAACCTGGCCTTCACCCTGGACTTTGTCTCCTACCTGCTTTCCGCTGCCGCCATCGCCACCGTCACCGTCCGCACCCGCCCCAGCCCGGAGGCTCTGGCCTCAGGCTTCTGGAGCGATTTCCAGGCCGGCGTCCGCTACCATCGTGAAAACCGGCCGGTCTTGGACTTGCTGTTCCTGATCACCGGCCTCACGCTGTCCATCGGCGTCTACAACGTCCTGACGCCGCTGACCCTGGAGCGCATGCTGGGCCGGCCCACATCCGACTGGGGCTGGCTCATGACCTCCCAGTCCGTCGCCATGACCCTGGGCGGCATCTGGCTGGGCGGGTTCGGGCATCGATTCGACCGGCTCCGACTCGTGGCCCTGAGCTACCTTGCCTTCGCCCTGCCGGTGGCAGGGGTGGCGTTGAGTCATTCCTTCACACTCTCCCTGGGGCTTTACGCGGTGGCCGGCCTCATCAACGTGGTGCAGCTGGTCGCCACCACCTCCTGGGTGCAGGAAGTCACAGCCCCGGAGATGCTGGGGCGCGTCTTTGCGGTGCGTCGCACCTTCGGCAACATCAGCATCCTGGTGACAACCCTGCTCAGCGGATTCCTGGCGGACCGCATCGGTCTGCCTCCGGTCCTGTTCGTGGCCGCGCTGCTCTCCGTGGCCACGGGGATGGCGGCCTTCTTCCTGCCAGGGCTTCGCGCCTCGAGCCACAAGCTGGCCCTTCGGGCGGCAGCCGCAGCGGCGGCTGCCGGCGCCTGCGATGCGGCCGAGTCGGCCGGAGCGGGAGCCGCCCTGTAAACGACCCCCTGTTTTGACAGTCCGCAGCCGCTCAGGTACAATGAGTACCAAATTGTCGCTGCTGCATGCCAGCAGTGAGACGAGACGAGGAAGGGAACCAGTACCGTCCTCCGCCGCCCCAGAGAGGGACCCCGCGGTCCGGCCGCCCGGCCGGAAGCGAGTGCAAGGGAGCCCGGCAGAGCGGGACGGGAAGCCAGCCCGGAGTCGCGGTCGCCAGAAACGGTCAATCCGTTTCAAGGCCGTCGGGTGCGCCCGGTACAGCGCAGGCAAGGGGCCGCTTTTGTTCGGCGCATCGAACGCAGGCGGCAACCAGGGTGGTACCGCGGGAGTAAGACCCCGTCCCTGAAGGCGATGGCCTTCGGGACGGGGTTTTTGATTTCTGGCGCAGCTTTTTGCGGGCTTGCAAGGTGTCAACGTTTGAGGAGGCGACCCCCGTGGCGGACCGGATGCTTCAAGGCTTGTCGGGCAACGAGGTTCGGGAGAGGTTTCTGAAGTACTTTGAATCCAAGGGGCACACCATTGTCAGCAGCAGCTCCCTGGTACCCCATAACGACCCCACCCTGCTGTTCGCCAACGCCGGCATGAATCAGTTCAAGGACGTCTTTCTGGGCAAGGACGTGCGTCCCTACAAGCGGGCCACCACCTCCCAGAAGTGCGTGCGCGCCGGCGGCAAGCACAATGACCTGGAGAGCGTGGGCCGGACGGCGCGGCACCACACCTTCTTCGAGATGCTGGGCAACTTCAGCTTCGGCGACTACTTCAAGCGGGACGCCATCACCTTTGCCTGGGAGTTCGTCACCGAGGTGCTGGGCCTGGCCAAGGACCGCCTCTACGCTACGGTCTACCAGGATGACGACGAGGCCTTTCAGCTCTGGCGGGAGATCGCCGGTCTGCCGCCGGAACGCATCGGCCGGCTGGGCGAGAAGGACAACTTCTGGGCCATGGGCGACACCGGTCCTTGCGGCCCCTGCTCCGAGCTTCATATCGACATGGGCGAGGAGTTCCGCTGCGACGCTCCTGAGTGCGCCCTGGGCGTCTGCGACTGCGACCGCTGGCGCGAGATCTGGAACCTGGTGTTCATGCAGTACAACCGCTCGGCCGACGGCACCCTGACGCCCCTGCCCCGCCCCAGCGTTGACACCGGCATGGGCCTGGAGCGCCTGGCGTCCGTGCTGCAGGGTGTCTACTCCAATTACGATACGGACCTGTTCCAACCCATCATCCGCCACGTCGAGCAGGTCACCGGCAAGTCCTACGACCGGGGTCCGGCCGGCATGCCCTTCCGCGTCATCGCCGACCACGCCCGGGCCTGCACCTTCCTCATCGCCGACGGGGTAGTGCCCAGCAACGACGGCCGCGGCTACGTGCTGCGCCGCATCCTGCGCCGGGCCGTGCGCTACGGCAAGGTGCTGGGCATCGAGGGGCCGTTCCTCTTCAACGTCGTGCCTGTGGTGGTGGACCTGATGGGTCAGGCCTACCCCGAGACCGTCGACAAGCAGGCGGAGATTCAGCGGATCATCCGCCTGGACGAGGAGCGCTTCCTGCAGACCCTGTCCGAGGGCATGAAGCGGGCCGAGGAGATGGCGACGGTGGCCCGGGAGTCGGGCGGCGAGCAGATCTCCGGCCGCGACGCCTTCCTCCTCTATGACACCTATGGCTTCCCCCTGGACCTGACCGAGGACATCGCCGAGGAGCATGGGCTCAAGGTTGACCGGCAAGGCTTCAACGAGGCCATGGCGGAGCAGCGGCAGCGCGCCCGCGCCTCGCGCCAGGACCTGTCCGCCCACGGCGCCACGTCGGCCATCGCCCAGGTGCTGGGCGGCCTGCCTGCTACCAGGTTCACCGGCTACGGAGCCATGGAGGGCGAGAGCACCATCCTCGCCGTGCTCTCCGGCGACGAGCGGGTCGGCTCGGCGGCCGCGGGCGACGAGGTCACCCTGATTCTGGACACCACGCCCTTCTATGCCGAGTCCGGAGGTCAGGTGGGGGACACCGGCACCATCGTCGGGCAGGGCGGCGAGGGCCTGCGGCTGTCGGTCAGTGACACGCAGAAGGGTCCGGAGGGCCGCATCTTGCACTTCTGCCGGGTGGAGGAAGGAGTTGTGCGCGAGGGGCAGCGGGTCGGGCTGCAGGTCGACGGCCAGCGGCGCCGCGCCACCATGCGCAACCACACGGCCACGCACCTGCTGCACAAGGCGCTGCGCACGGTGCTGGGCACGCACGTGGAGCAGAAGGGCTCCTACGTGGGACCGGACCGGCTGCGGTTCGACTTCAACCACTTTGCCCCGCTGGCCCCGGAGGAACTGGCCGAAATCGAGCGGATCGTCAACGAGAAGGTTCTGGAGAGCCTGGCGGTGGAGGCCGTTGAGACCTCTCTGAACGAGGCCAGGTCCATGGGCGCCATGGCGCTCTTCGGCGAGAAGTACGGGGACAGGGTGCGGGTCATCCGGGCCGGCGACTTCTCCCTGGAGCTGTGCGGCGGCACCCACGTGCGGGCCACGGGGGAGATCGGGCCCACGAAGATCGTCTCCGAAAGCGGGATCGGTTCCGGCCTGCGCCGCATCGAAGCCGTGACCGGGGGTGGCACCCTGGCCCTGCTGCAGCAGCGGTCGCGGACCCTGGACGAGGTCTCGGCCGTCTTGAAGACCAGACCCGAGGACCTGCTGGGGCGGGTTCAGGAAGTGGCCCGCCAGGTGAAGGAGCAGGAGCGCGAACTGGAGTCCCTGCGCTCCAAGCTGGCCCGCGGAGCCCTGGACGACCTGCTGGAACGGGCCCAGACGATCGGCGGCGTGCGGTTGGTGTCAGGCGTCGCGCCGGCGGCCGATATGGACGGACTGCGCTCCATGGCCGACCTGCTGCTGGAGCGGCTCGGCTCCGGCGTGGTGGTGCTCGGCTCCGGCCAGGGCGATAAGGTGCAACTGGTGGTCAAGGTCAGCCAGGACCTGGTGGGCCGGGGGCTGCACGCGGGCAAGCTAATCAAGGAGATTGCCGCCGTGACCGGCGGCTCCGGCGGCGGCCGGCCCGACATGGCCCAGGCGGGGGGCAAGGACCCTTCCCGGCTGGACGACGCCCTGGGCAAGGCCCGCGAACTGGTGGCCGCACAGGTGGCGGGCTAGGACGAGCCTGAAGGAGAACGGCACCCTTTGGGCGAACTCTCTGGCGTGGGAAACGGAGGGATATCCATGCCCGACTATCCGGACAAGACCATGATCTTCAAGCTCAGGTCGAAAGAGGTTCTGGACGCACGGGATGTCCTGGAACGCGTCTACCAGGCCCTGAAGGAAAAGGGCTATAACCCCATCACCCAGATCTCCGGTTACCTTCTGTCCGGGGATCCCACCTATATCACCAGCCACAAGGACGCTCGCAGCCTGATCCGCAAGCTGGAGAGGGACGAGCTTCTCGAGGAACTGGTCAAGAACTATCTGGAGAAGCTCTAGGTTTCCAGCCAGCGCCGTAAGGCCGCCCGTGCCCGACGGACCGGCCTGAGCCCCACGCCGTCCGGCGTGGGGCTTTTGACTGGAAAGCGCAAAGGAGGAGCCACGGATGCTGAGCCTGCTCGTGCTGGGGAGCGGAGCCGTCTTGATGGGCCTGGAGATGCTGGGCAGCCGCCTGCTTGCCCCCTACTTCGGCAACTCCCTGTTCGTCTGGGGGAGCCTCATCGGCGTCTTCCTGAGCGCCCTGAGCTTGGGCTACCTGCTGGGCGGTCGGGCCGCCGACCGCCCAGCAGGTAGCCCAAGCTCAGGGCGCTCAGGAAGACGCCGATGGGCCTGGGTGGCAGTGCTGCCATGGCTGACGCCGACCGTCCTGGAGGGTCTGGAGGCCCGGCAGTGGCCGAGGCTGGCCCCGCTGCTGGCTTCGCTGGCCCTGTTCTTCGGCCCCGGGGTGCTGATGGGCATGGTCTCTCCCCTGGCCATCCGACTGCGGGCGAAGGGGGTCGAGCGCCTGGGTCAGGACGCGGGCGGGCTCTACGCCCTGTCCACCGCCGGCAGCATCGCCGGCACCCTGCTGACGTCCTTCTGGCTCATCCCTGCCCTGGGAAGCCGCGCCCTGCTGGGGGTGTTGGGCCTGACCCTGCTGGTTCTGGCCGGGGGCTACGCCATCAGCCACCGGCGGATGGCGGAGGGGGTCCTGGCGGGAGCCCTGGCGGCGGCCACCCTGCTGACCTCCGTACCTGTCTCCGGCCTCGGGGTGCCGGCCAGTCCCGCTGCGGCGCAGGGGACGAAGGTGGTGGAGAGGATCGGCGGCGAGCCCGTGGAGATGACCATCGTGCTGGAGGAGGATAGCCTCTACCATCACCTCCGCGTCATGGACGGGGGAGACAGCCGCTACCTGCGCTTTGACAACTCGTGGCAGAGCGGCATGTACCTGAAGGACCCCTTCCGCACCCGGTTCCTCTATACGGACTACTTTGCGCTGCCCTACGCTCTGGGGCTGAAGCCGAAGAAGGTGCTCTTCATCGGTCTGGGCGGGGGTTCCACGCCGAAGCACTACTGGAAGAACGACCCGGAGGTGCAGGTGGACGTGGCGGAGATCGACCCGGAGGTAGTGCGCGTCGCCCGCCGCTACTTCGCCCTGCCCGACGACCCGCGGTTGAATGTGACGGCCGAGGACGGCCGCCGGTTCCTGGAGAACAGCCGGGAGAAGTACGACCTCATCTGCCTGGACGCCTACTACGCCGACTCCATCCCTTTCCAACTGACCACCCGCGAGTTTCTGGAGGTGGTCAAATCACACCTGACGCCGGGCGGGGTGGTGGCAGCCAACATCATCGGCGCCTACGAGGGACCAAGGAGCAGCCTCTACCGGTCCTTCGAGAAAACTTTCGCCGCCGTCTTCCCCACCCGCTACAGCTTCCCGCTGTACTGGCGGAACGACCCGGACCAGCTGCGCAATATCATGCTCCTGGCGACGGAAGCGCGCCGCCAGAGCCCGGAGCGGCTGGCCGGCGAGGCTGATCGGGTTGGCGCGTCGGTCGGCGTCCCAGAACTGGGCCAATACGCCCGAACTCTCTACCAGGAGCCGGTGGAGACGGACGACGTGCCGCTCCTCACCGACGACCACGCCCCCGTGGACCGGCTGCTCTACTTGCAGGAGTAGCGCCGGCCGCGGTATGCGCCGCCGGGCCCGGGGGCAGTCTGTGGCTGGAAGGGGGCCGCGGATTGATTCCCCTGAAAGACAGCACCCGGTCCAGGACAACGCCTTGGGTGACCTGGATCCTCATCGCCCTGAACTTTGTGGTATTCTTGTCTGAGTTGGGCCTTCCCCAGCGGGAGCAGTCGGTACTGGCCGCCGTCTACGGCGTGGTGCCGGCCCGCTACTCGCTGCCCGGCTTTCCGGCGGGCCCGGCGGGCTTGATTCTGCCGCTCTTCTCCGCCATGTTCCTGCACGGCGGCTGGCTGCACATCCTGGGGAACATGATCTACCTGTGGGTCTTCGGCGACAACGTGGAGGATCGCATGGGTCACGGCCGATTTCTGGTCTTTTACCTGCTGGTGGGCCTTCTCGCCAACCTGGTGCACATCTACTTCAACCCGCTGTCCGAGGTGCCCACCATCGGTGCCAGCGGCGCCATTGCGGGCGTTCTGGGCGCCTATTTTCTAAGTTTCCCCAGGGCCCGGGTGCTGACCCTGATTCCCATCGGCATCTTCCTGGCGCCCATCGAGGTCCCGGCCATTATGCTGCTGTTCTTCTGGTTCGCCCTGCAGGTCGTCAACGGGCTGTTCGCCGCCCCGGCGCAAACGGTGGCCTGGTGGGCTCACGTGGGCGGGTTCCTGGCGGGACTGGTCCTGGCGGGGGTGTTCCGACGTCGGCGCAATCCCTGGCTGGCCTGAGATGCCGGCCCCACTCGGAGGCAGTCATGGAGTACAGCACGGCGGCCCGCGTCTTGGGACTGGATGTGGGGGAGAAGACCATCGGTCTGGCGGTGTCCGACGGCCTCGGCCTGACGGCTCAGCCCCTGGGCGTGCTCCGTCGGAGAACGCCGGAGACGGACCTGGCAGCGCTGATGGAGCGGGTCAGGGAACTGGGCGTCCAGGCCTTCGTGGTGGGGTTGCCGCGCAACATGAACGGCACCTTCGGTCCCGCCGCCGAGTCGTGCCGGAGCTTCGCTCAGATTCTGGGGGAAACCAGCGGCCTCCCGGTGCATATGGTGGACGAAAGGCTGACCACCGTCGCTGCCCATCGCACCCTGCTGGAAGCCGACGTCTCCCGAGCCCGGCGCCGTCAGGTGGTGGACGCCACCGCTGCGGCGCTGATTCTCCAGACCTACCTGGACCGCCGGTCCAGCACGTCCCGCGGCGTGGAGTAACACGGCGCCGTTTCGGGAATAGTGTTGATTGCCGCCCGGCGCCCCGGCCAAATTGACAAGGGCAGGGGCCTATACTAGAATGCTACTAGTTGCCGGAAAACTGTTCCATCCTGGAGACAGGGGTGATGGAGATGTCTGGAAACGACCACAACCATGAGAATGACCATGAGCATGACCATGAGCACGACCACGAAGACCTGGTAGTCCTGACGGACGAGGACGGCGTGGAGCACGAGTTCGCCGTTATTGACGTCATCGAGGTGGAGGGCAAGGAGTACGCTATCTTGCTGCCCCCCGAGGACGAGGATGACGACGAGGCCATCATCCTGCGCGTTGAGACGGATGAGAACGGCGAGGAGACCCTGGTCGACATCGAAGATGATGCCGAGTTCGAGAAGGTCGCCGAGGCCTGGGAAGAGATTCTGGAAGAAGAGGGCGACGAGGAAGAAGACGATTGACCCTCGCCCACAAATGGTGACAGAGAAGGAAGCTCGACACCGGGCTTCCTTTTTTTCGTGCCGACGCCGGCGAAGGGATGGTGTTCTTCAGCGTCGAATGGTTCAGGAACGAGGTGAATTCCATGGCTTCAGGCAAGGGAAAGGCCGCCGCCAGGCGCGGCCGCTTGCCGGCAGCGCTGCTGCTTCTGGTTATCCTGCTGGCCGGGGCGGCCTTCTGGGGAAGGTCGGAGACGGCCTCGCTCCTGGCGCCCGTCAGTACGGATACTTCCGTGCGGGTCTTCGAAGTCCCGCCTGGGGCGACCTCGGCCCACGTGGCCGCAGGACTGCAGTCAGCGGGCCTGGTGAAGAACGGGTCGGTCTTTCGCCTGTACCTACGCCTGCGCGGTTTAGACGGCCGCATCCAGGCGGGGCAATATGAATTGGCTCCTTCCATGCCCGCCGCCGAAGTGGCCTCGCGTCTGACCAGCGGCCGGGTGGTGGAGGACAGCTTCACCGTTCCGGAAGGCTACACCATCAGCCAGATGGCTGACCTGCTGGCGTCCAGGGGGCTGGTGGACAGGGACAGGTTCCTGGTTGCCGCCCGCGACCCGTCGCTGGTGAAGGGCCTTGTGCCGGAGGGGCTGCCGCTGAAGCAGCCGCTGGAGGGCTACCTGTTCCCCGATACCTACCGAATCCCGCGCGGATACACGGAGAAGCAAATTGTGGCCCTGATGGTGGACCGGTTCCGTCAGGTGATGACGCCGGAGTGGCAGAAGCGGGCCCAGGACCAGGGCCTTACCGTGCATCAGGTGGTGACCCTGGCCTCGCTCATCGAACGTGAGGCCCAGGTGCCGGCCGACCGGCCTGTGATCTCTTCGGTCTTCCACAATCGGCTGCGCCTCGGCATGAAGCTGGACTCCTGCGCCACGGTGAACTACGCCCTCGGCAAATCCCAACTGATTCTCACCTACAAGGACCTCGAGGTCAATTCGCCATATAACACTTACAAGAACGTCGGTCTGCCCCCGGGGCCCATCGGCAGTCCGGGCAAGGCCTCGCTGGAGGCCGCCCTGTACCCGGCGGAGAGCAAGTACCTCTACTTTGTCGCCAAGGGGGACGGCTCGCACGCGTTCGCCAGCACGCTGAGCGAACACCTGGCCAACGCCAGGCGATACGAGGCCGCTCTCTCGGCGGGAAGCCAGGCGGTGGTGCCGTGAAGCGCTGGTTTGTGATCATCGGCGGAACGATTCTGGCTCTGTTCGTTGCGGCAGGCGTCCTGGTGCCCATTATGACCAGGCCGCGCCCCCTGGCACCCTTTAATCAGCCAGAAGCCTTGCACCAGGCTGCCAGCAAGCTGGACCAGGCCCGGGACCAGCTGAAGCAAGGCAAGGCCGTCGTCACCCTGTCCCAGTCCGAGGTCCGCGCCGTGCTGGCGGCCGGGGCCGCCCAGGCCGCCGGCGAAAGCCTGCAGGGCGTTGACATCTCCCTGGCGCCCGGGCGCCTGCAGGTGCAGGCCAACCTCACGACGGGGGGCCGGACGGTCAGCCTGACCATCGCCGGGGAGCCCAGCGTGAGCGCGAACGCCCTGGTCCTGCACGTGGACGAGGTGCAGGTCGGCTCCCTGCCCATGCCCGTCGGCACGGCCATGCGGCTCCTGGCCTCGCAGGCGGGCGGCCTTGAGGTGAACGCCGAGGCCAGAACGCTCACCATTCCGCTCTCCAACCTACAGGTGGGCGGCCAGCCGGTCTCACTGGAGAACCTCACCGTGGGCCAGGGCGAACTGACACTGGACCTGTCGACACGTTGACTTCGACGGAGCTCGGCGGCCGCACCCCACGGTGAGGCCGCCTTCCACTGTGCTGCAGCAGGAGGTGCTTGGAATGGAGGTTCGG
Source organism: uncultured Bacillota bacterium (assembly GCA_937868875.1). Taxonomy (GTDB): domain Bacteria; phylum Bacillota; class Sulfobacillia; order JAMDAP01; family JAMDAP01; genus JAMDAP01. The sequence goes on from CALMNP010000044.1 coordinate 12,168, forward strand.
CCCGCGGTCTCCCCTGAGGACCGGGCCTGGTGCCAGGACCTGTGGCGGCAAGAGTGGGGCGGAGAGGTGATGGTGACCCGAGGCAGAGTGCACCGGTTCCAGGATTTACAGGCCCTCATCGCCTGGTCCGGTGAAACCCGTGTGGGTCTGGCCACCTACCTGGTGGAGGGCGAAGAGGGCGAGCTCATGAGCCTGAACGCCACGGTGGAAGGGCAGGGCGCCGGAACGGCCCTGCTGACCGCGGTGGAAGCGGCCGCCGCGGCGGCCGGCTGCCGGAGGCTGTGGCTGATCACCACCAACGACAACCTGGATGCGCTTCGCTTCTATCAGCGCCGTGGATACAGGCTGGCGGCTCTCTACCCGGGTGCGGTCGACGAGGCCCGTCGGGTCAAGCCCACCATACCGCTGGTCGGCAACCACGGCATTCCCCTGCACGACGAACTGGAGTTGGAGAAGGTGCCCTAACGACCAGAGGCTCACAGTACGAAAGCCCGCCCCGATGAACGAAGGGGCGGGCTTTCCTGTTTCATAAGCTGTGTTTCATCAAGTCCTGCCCGGCAGGCCCAAAGGGCATGGGCCAAGTCATCGATGTGGAAACGGAGTGAAAACAGTTTCACAAAGTACCACATTCGGCGGAAGTCACTGCCAGGCAAGCAGGACCCGCGATTGCGGGAAATCAACGGTATACTGCGCATTTGGCTGGTGCCCCGCTCTCTTCTCTCAGCTCGAAATTTTCGCCGTGACCACGCTTTCATGAAAAAAGTCTTCGACTCAGGCAGGATTTACGGAACCTGATGCGGAAGTAGGCAAAACGTTTCCCGACGATGTGGAAGCAGTAACAGGCGAAGGTGGGCGTCATAGCGTGGCCAGAAAATCCGGGCTGAAACACAATGCACACCACAGCGAAACCGCTCGCGCCTGCCTGGCAAGGCTGCGGTCCGTTGCTCCTGCGCTGCACCCCGCCGAAAAGCGGGTGGCTGACTATTTGCTGCAGAATGCCTCAGCCATCGTCGGCCTGTCCATTACCGAGCTGGCGGACCAGTGCGCCGTGAGCGAGGCAACTATTGTCAGGCTCTGTCAGGGCCTCGGCTACAGAGGCTACCAGGAGCTGCGCCTGATTCTCAGCAACGACAGCGGCGTTGCTGCCAGCGACATCCATGAGGAGGTCGTCCCGGAGGACACCACAACGGAACTGGTCCGAAAGGTGTTCAACTCGTCCGGTCAGGCCCTGCAGGACACGCTGGCGGTGCTGGACTACGATGAGTTTGACCGAGCCGTCGAGGCTGTCGCCAGGGCGTCCAGCGTCTACTTCTACGGGGTGGGCGGTTCGGGCGCCATTGCCTTTGACGCGGCCCATAAGTTTCTGAAGATCGGCATGCTGGCGGTAGCGCACAATGACCCTCACCTTCAGGCCATGTCCGCTTCGGTGATGAAGCGTGGTTCCGTGGCTGTGGGGATATCCCACACCGGCACCACGGTCGACACGATTCACGCCCTGACCCAGGCGCGCGAGTCCGGTGCCACCACCATCTGCATCACCAGTTACTCTCGCTCGCCCATCACGCAGGTGGCGGACATCAAGCTGGTGACGGCCTCACGCGCCTCCAGCCTCCGGGGCGAGGCCATCCTGGCCCGATTGGTGGAGTTGGCCTTGCTGGATGCTCTCTACGTTGCCGTGTCGCTGCGACGCTACGACAAGACGCTCGAGTCCATTCGGCGCACCAGCCAGGCCGTGGCTGGAAAACGGCTCTAGCTGTACCGGGCGATGGACGATCCTACGGATTTTGCTGCACCAAAGGATGTGATGAGGACGTCTGCTCGTCCCTTGATCAACCCGTCCCTGATGTGCGCGGACCAGACCAGCCTGGGGCGCGACCTGGCCCGCCTCGAGGCCGGCGGCGCCGACATGTTCCACTTCGACATCATGGACGGAGACTTCGTCCCCAACTTCACCTTCGGACCTCAGATTCTGGAGGGGCTTCGCCCCCTGACCCGCCTGCCCTTTGACACGCACCTCATGGTGCGACGGCCCGAACGCTACATTGAGCGGTTCCGGCTGGCGGGCAGTGACATCATCACCGTCCACGCCGAGGCGACCGATCATCTCCAACGCACGCTGGTGGAGATTCGCAAGTCCGGGGCCCGGGCCGGAGTGGCCCTGAACCCGGCCACACCTCTCAGCGCCATCCGGCACGTACTGGATGTGACGGACCTGGTGCTTCTCATGACGGTCAATCCGGGGTTTGCCGGCCAGCCCTTCGTCCCTGCCGTGGTCCCCAAGATTCGTGCCCTGTCGCGACTGATCCGCCGCCACAACCTGCCGATTCAGATTGAGGTGGATGGCAACCTGGGACCCAAGACGATTCCCCTCTGCCTGGAGGCGGGGGCGGAGAACCTGGTTTGCGGCACATCCAGCATCTTTCTGAAGGGGCAGGACCTGACCGCAACGACGCAGCAACTCAAAGCCAGCCTGGCCTAGAGGGGCCACATCCACGCAGGGGAGAACATCGTGACACTCGACCTTACACCAACCTCAGGACTGCCGCTGACCTTCGACCTCGCGACCAGCGAACTGCGCTGGGCGGCCGACGTCCGCATGGATCGGGTGGTCCAGCGCCGTCTGGGTGAGATCCTTCCGGTCCTGCAGCAGCCCGACGCCGACGAGCCCGACCGCCTTCTCTACTACATGACCTACAACCTTCGCTTTGACAGCGAGGAGCAGGCCTTGCGTTCCATGAATCTGCGCTACGACGTGACCGTGCTGCTGCCGGGCCGGGTCGGGATCGAGCCCATCAAGACGGCCGGGCACTACCATCCGGCGGAAGGCTCTTCTGGTCTGGCCTACCCGGAGATCTACACGGTCCTGGCGGGGAGGGCCCACTATCTGTTGCAGCGCGACGGAGCCGCTCCCGGCGAGATAGCCGAGGCGGTGCTGATCGAGGCCGAGGCGGGGAACAAGCTCCTGATTCCCCCTGGCTATGGCCACATCTCCATCAACCCTGGCCCCGGCCCCCTGATCATGGCCAACCTGGTGGCCTCGGACTTCTCTCCTGACTACGGTCCGATCCGTCAGCTCGGAGGCGGATGCTATCTGGCCGAGCAGCCTGAGGGCGCCGGGCTTCCGGTTTACCGGCCCAACCCCCGCTATGGCGCCGTGCCGCCGCTGCGTTGGGCGCACGCCGCCTCGCTTCCGGCCCAAGGCCTCGAGACCGTGGTGCCGCTTTACACCGCCTTTGCTCGGGACCCCGCGCGTTTCCAGTACGTTGCCCGACCCGGAGCAGAAGGAGGGCCAGCATGGACAAGCCTTTCGTTCTGGAGCTGACCAACATCCACAAGAGCTTCGGTCCTGTGAAGGTGCTGGAGGATGTCAGCTTCAACCTGCGCCCCGGGGAAGTGCATGCCCTCCTGGGCGAAAACGGGGCCGGCAAGTCAACGCTGATGAAGATCCTCAGCGGCTTTCACGGCAAGGACCAAGGGACTATCCGCCTGAACGGCAACGCGGTCGAGATTACGGCGCCGCGCCAGGCCATCACCCTGGGAATCGCTGAGATCTACCAGGAACTGAACCTGGTCCCAACCCTGACGGTGGCGGAGAACATCTTTCTGGGACGGGAGCCGCGGCACGGAGCCCTGCAGGCCCTGGATTGGGCCACGATGCGCAGGGGGGCCGTGGAAGCCCTGGCGCGGCTGGGATTGAACCTGGACCCCGGACGCCGGGTGGACTCGCTCAGCGTGGCTGAGCAGCAGATGGTCGAGATTGCGAAGGCGCTGTCCACTAACGCCAGGATTCTGATCATGGACGAACCGACGTCCGCCCTGACGCAGAAGGAGATCGACTCGCTCTTCCACATCATCCGTCAGCTGCGGGGCGAGGGCGTCGGCATCATCTACATCTCGCACAAGCTGGACGAGGTCTTCGCCCTGGCCGATCGGATCACAGTCCTTCGAGACGGGCGGCTGGTCGGGACCTATGACGCCGCAGATCTGGATCATGCCAAGGTCATCCGGCTCATGGTGGGCCGCGAGCTGTCCGAGATGTACCCTAAGGTCACGGTGGAGAAGGGCGAGGTCGTGCTGTCCGCGCGGGGCCTGACCAGGAGGCCGCTGCTGGCTGACGTCAGCTTCAACCTTCATGCCGGTGAGATTCTGGGTGTCACGGGTCTCATGGGCGCCGGCAAGACCGAACTGGCTTCGGCGCTGTTCGGATCCGTGCCGGCAGAGTCCGGCCAGATCCTCCTGCAGGGGAGACCGGCTCGGCTGAACAGGCCTGCCGATGCCATTCGGGCCGGTATCAGCCTGGTTCCCGAGGACCGCAAGACCCAGGGCGTCATCCTGAACATGTCCGTCCAGTCCAACATCACCCTGCCCTTCCTGCAGCACCTCCGGCGGCTGATGCTCCTGGACGGCGCCCGGGAGCGCGAGGTGGCCAGGAGCTCGATCGAGCGGCTGCGGATCAAGGCGCGCGACCCGTGGCAGGACGTCGGCGGCCTTTCCGGAGGCAACCAGCAGAAGGTAGCCCTGGCCAAGTGGCTCACCCATCCGCCGAAGGTCCTCATGTTCGACGAACCGACGCGGGGCATCGATGTCGGCGCCAAGACCGAGATCTATCGCCTGATGGGCGAGCTGGCCGGGCAGGG
>CALMNP010000045.1 GCA_937868875.1 uncultured Bacillota bacterium
AAGGGCCGCGGCGCCGGGCGGTCCGACGGCGCCGGCCGGACTGCCATTCGTGCTGGCGCTTTGTGTTATAATGGGTAGCGATTTGGAACAGCCCGGAGGCAGATATGGCCGAATCCCAGCGTGAGCGCATCCGCAACTTCTGCATCATCGCCCACATCGACCACGGCAAGTCCACCCTGGCCGACCGGCTGCTGGAGATGACCGGCACCGTCGCGCTGCGCGACATGGAGGAACAGCTTCTCGACCAGATGGACCTGGAGCGCGAGCGTGGCATCACCATCAAGATGCAGGCGGTGCGCCTCGATTACCAGGCCCGGGACGGTCAGGGGTATGAACTGAACCTCATTGACACCCCGGGCCACGTGGACTTCACCTACGAGGTGTCCCGCTCCCTTGCCGCCTGCGAGGGGGCTTTGCTTGTCATTGACGCCGTCCAGGGCATCGAGGCCCAGACTCTGGCCAACCTCTACCTGGCCCTGGACGCCAACCTGGAAATCATCCCCGTCATCAACAAGATCGACCTGCCCAGCGCCGACCCGGAGCGGGTGAAGAAGGAGATCGAGGAGATCATCGGCCTGCCGGCGGACGACGCCCTGCTGGTGTCGGCCAAGACCGGTCAGGGCATCGAGGACGTGCTGGAGGCCATCGTCCAGCGGGTCCCGCCGCCCAGGGGCGATGAGGCGGAGCCGCTCAAGGCTTTGATCTTCGATTCCCACTTCGACTCCTACAAGGGCGTCATCGCCTATATCCGCGTGATGGAAGGCTCGATCACCCTGGGCACCCGCATTCGCATGATGGCCTCGGGCAAGGAATTCGAGGTCACTGATCTGGGCTGTTTCCGGCCCAAGCTGGTTCCCGCCGACCGGCTGGTCGCCGGCGAGGTAGGCTTCCTGGCGGCCAGTATCAAGAACGTGCGGGACTGTCGCGTGGGCGACACGGTCACCGAGGCGGCGCGCCCCACGGCCGAGCCCCTGCCCGGCTATCGCAAGGCTACCCCCATGGTCTTCTGCGGTCTCTATCCGGTGGAGACCAACGACTATGAGAACCTTCGCGATGCCCTGGAGAAGCTGCAGCTCAACGACGCCGCTCTCTCCTTCGAGCCCGAGACCTCCGTGGCCCTGGGCTTCGGCTTCCGCTGCGGCTTCCTGGGGCTGCTGCACATGGACGTGGTGCAGGAGCGGCTGGAGCGGGAGTACGGCCTCAACTTGATCACCACGGCGCCCAACGTAGTCTACCGCGTGCTGCGGACGAGCGGTGATGTGGAGACCGTGGACAACCCGGCCCGCATGCCGGACCGCACCCTCATCTCGGCCGTCGAGGAGCCCTACATCAAGGCGACTATCATCACGCCGTCCGCCTATGTGGGCCCCATCATGGAATTGGCCCAGGATCGGCGGGGCACCTACCAGTCCATGGAGTACCTGGACGCGCAGCGGGTCACGCTGCACTACCTGCTGCCCCTGTCCGAGATCATGTACGACTTCTTTGACCAGTTGAAGTCGCGCACCCGCGGCTACGCCTCTTTCGATTACGAGCTGGAGGGGTACCACGAGGGCGACCTGGTTAAGATGGACATTCTGCTGAACGGGGAGCCGGTGGATGCGCTGTCGTCCATCGTGCACCAGGACCGGGCCCAGATGCGCGGCCGGGCCCTGGCCACCAAGCTTCGTCAACTCATTCCCCGTCAGCTGTTCGAGGTGCCGGTGCAGGCCGCCATCGGCAACAAGGTCATCGCCCGTGAGACCATCCCCGCGCTGCGCAAGGACGTGCTGTCCAAGTGCTACGGCGGCGACATCACGCGCAAGCGCAAGCTGTTGGAGAAGCAGAAGGAAGGCAAGAAGCGCATGAAGCAGGTGGGGTCCGTGGAGATCCCCCAGGAGGCCTTCATGGCGGTGCTCAAGATCAACGACGACTAGGGTCGGGGGCACGGACCTCAGGCCTTGTTTCAGCGGGAGGGAGGTGCGGTCGGGTGACGGACAAGCAGAGCGCCATGGGTCAGTCTCTGGCCGTGTACGTGCACATTCCCTACTGCGCCCGCAAGTGCGCCTACTGTGACTTCAACTCCTACGACCGCTTCGGCGAGCCGCAGGTGGAGCGGTATATCAGGGCTCTCCGGCGGGAGATGGCTCTGGCCGCCCGCCGCCCTGAAGTGACCGGGCGTCCGGTCACTTCCGTCTTTTTCGGCGGCGGCACGCCAACGGTCCTGAACGGGGAACAGTTGGCCGACCTTCTCACAACCTTGACGAGCCTGTTTCCCCTGGCCCCGGGGGCCGAGGTCACCAGCGAGGCGAACCCAGGAACCGTGGACGAGGCGAAGCTGGCCGCCATGCGACAGGCAGGGTTCAACCGCCTGAGCCTGGGCGCGCAGGCCCGGCAGGACCACCTGCTGGAGCGCCTCGGGCGCATTCACCGGGCGCCGGAGGTGGAGGAGAGCGTCAGGGCGGCACGCCGCAGCGGTTTTGACAATCTGAACCTGGACCTGATGTACGGACTCCCCGGCCAGACCCTGGCCGACTGGCGCGACACGCTGGACTGGGCTGTCTCGCTGGGACCGGAGCACATCTCCGCCTACAGCCTGATCATCGAGCCGGGAACGCCCTTTGGCGCCCTGCACGAGCGAGGCCTTCTGACCCTGCCGGGAGAAGACCTGGAGGCGGCCATGGACGAGATGGTTCTGGAGACCCTGCCGAAGAGCGGTCTGGAAGCCTATGAGGTCTCCAACTTCGCCCGCACCGGACACCGCTGCCGGCACAACCTGGTGTACTGGCACAACGAGGAGTATCTGGGACTGGGCCCGGGGGCCTTCGGCTTCCTGGGCGGCGAGCGCAGTTGGAACCTGCGCCGTCCCCAGGACTATGAGGCTGCCTTGCTGGAACAGGACCGCCTGCCGGTGGAGGACCGGGAGAGGCCTGACCCGGCGACCAGCATGGGCGAGACCGTCATGCTGGGGCTGCGCCTGACCGAGGGCCTGGAGCTGGAGCGGTTTCGGAGGCGCTTCGGCCGCAGCCTCCAGGAGGTCTATTCGGAGCCGCTGCAGCGCCTGGTCGGGCTGGGCTTGCTGGAACGCGGCCCTGGCCACGTAAGGCTGACGCGGCGCGGCCGTCAGGTGGGCAACCGGGTCTTCGCCGAGTTTCTCCCTGCCTGATCTGAAGGAGAGTGGTCGTTCGGCATGTTGACGGACCTCCTGTTGCTTGGCACCGGCGTTCTTGCCGGCTTGTTCGGGGCCGCCCTGGGTCTAGGCGGCGGGGTCATCATGATCCCTGTCCTGACCCTGGTCTTCCACGTGCCCATGCACACCGCCATTGCCGCCAGCGTGGTGGCGGTCATCGCCACGTCCAGCGCGGCGGCCATTCACTACGTCTCCGATCGGCTGTCCAACGTACGCCTGGGCATGACCCTGGAGATCGCCACCACCGTCGGGGCCATCATCGGCGGCCTGCTGGCGGCGCATTCGCCCGACCGGCTCCTGCGCCTGGTCTTCGCCGTTTTTCTCGTCTACACCGCTGCCACCATGCTGCGCGGCGGTGAACGCAAGATGGGCCAACGAGGAGAGGCGGCGGCGACGTCAGAGGGCCTGCGTTCCCAGGAGCTGGCCGCCGGACCCGCCGATATGGGGGAGTGGGGCGACCACTACCACGACCCCAACCTCAAGAAGGACGTTGTCTACCGGGTTCGGAACCTGCCCCTGGGGCTGGGCGCGTCGTTCATCGCCGGTAACTTCTCCGGCCTGCTGGGCATCGGCGGCGGCCTGATCAAGGTGCCGGCCATGACCCTGCTGATGGGTGTCCCGTTCAAAGCAGCGGCGGCAACCTCCAACTTCATGATCGGCGTGACGGCGGTGGCCAGCGCTTTCATCTACTACGGCGAGGGCTTCGTCAACCCGGTGATCACCGCCTTCGTAGCCCTGGGGGTATTCGTCGGAGCCAGCCTGGGCGCCGGCTGGGCTCCCAGGATGTCATCGCGCCTGCTGGTGCAGGTCTTCTCTGTGGTGCTTGTGGTGGAGGCCCTGCTGATGTCGGCGCAGGCGCTCGGGCTCCCTGTTCGCTAGGAGGTGGCCTTCCTTTGAACGAAGTCATCAGCAAGGTCCTGAAGACCGGCCTTTACCTGAGCCTCGCTGTGACTGGGCTGGGGCTGATCCTGGTCGCGGTGCGTCCTCCCGCCCCCACGGACCTGAGGGCCCTTCCCATCCCCGAACTGGCCCGGGGCCTGGCTCACGGCAGCGGCGTCGCCGTCCTGGACCTGGGATTGGTTCTCCTCATGTTCACCCCGGTGGCAAGAGTCGTCGCCGCCCTGGTGACATTTGCGATGCAGGGCTACCGCCGCTTCACCTGGATCTCTCTGGGGGTGCTGGCGGTGCTGACGGCCAGTCTCCTGGCGGCCCTGTTCACGGGCGCGACGGCCGGGTAAACCCCGGCTTCCTTGACACCCGCTTCAGGCCGATGGTATTTTTTTAGTTGGGTGTTAGCACTCAGCGACAGAGAGTGCTAACACCGGCAGACCCATCAGGCTCGCGTGAAGGGAGGGCGTCTCCCTTGTGGATGGACGAACGTAAGGAGAAAGTGCTCCAGGCCATCATCGAGGACTACGTGTCAACGGCGGAACCGGTGGGCTCCCGCACCCTGGCGCGCAAGTACCGTCTGGGCGTGAGCCCTGCCACCATCCGCAATGAGATGGCGGACCTGGAGGTCCAGGGGTACCTGGAGCAGCCCCACACCTCCGCCGGCCGGATTCCCGCCGACAAGGGGTACCGCTATTACGTCGATACCCTTATGGAGGACCATGAGGCCACCCCCGACGAGCAGAATCGCATCGCCCAGGTTTTTGACCGCCGCCTGACGGAGGTGGACCACCTCCTCCGGGAGACGGCGCGCCTGCTTGCCGAGACCACCCACTACTCCGCCCTGGTGGTGGGGCCAAGGGTGGGGCGCACGGCCATCAAGGGCGTGCGGCTGGTGCCCCTGGAGGAAGGGCGGGCACTGCTGGTGCTGGTGACGGAGGGCGGCTTCGTCGAAGACCAGGTCGTGGACATGCCGGTGGAGGTCACCATGATGGAGCTGCAGCGCATCTCCGGGGTGCTGAACGAGGTGCTCCGCGGCCGCACCGTCATCTCCCTCAGCCGGGACGCCCTGGCCGCCCTGCACCATGAACTGGACCGGTACCGGTCACTGCTCTCCCAGACGCTGGACTTCCTGGACCAGTCCGAGGCCCCGGAGGGCGACCGCGTCTTCGTGGGCGGCGCCTCGCGCATGTTGGCGCAGCCCGAGTTCCGCAACGTGGAGAAGGTCAAGCGGCTCATGGACCTGCTGGAGGAAGAGCAGGTGGTGCACGACATCCTCGGCGCCGCCGGCAGGGGTGAGCCCAGGGTGGCCATCACCATCGGGGAGGAGATCCACTACCGGGAGATGACCGACTGCAGCCTGGTGACCGCCACCTACCGGGTAGGGGAGGAGACCATAGGCCGCATCGGCGTGTTAGGACCCAAACGCATGGAGTATGCTAAGGTGGTCTCCCTGGTGGACAACGTGACCCAACGTCTCTCCGAGAAGCTCTCCCGAGGCACCTGACCGGGGGGGCTTCCTTCTCCGGGAGGTCTCCATGTCGGATTTGCAGGCCCTGCGGGCCGGCGGCGACGAACCGCTGGCCGCGCTCTACCATAACCTCGAAGCGGTGCGGGCCATGGCCCTGGCGGTTGAGGGGACCCTCGGCAGCAAGGGCCTTGATACCATGCTTGTGGATCCGCTTGGCCAGGTGGTTGTGACCAACGACGGCCTGACCATCCTCACCTCGCTGGAGCCGTCGCACCCGGCCGCCCGCATGGTGGTGAGCATGGCCCGAGCCCAGGAGCAGGCGGTGGGTGACGGCACCACCACCGCCACCCTGCTGGCCGCGTCCATTCTGGAGGAGGCGGCGGGGCATGCCGCCCGCGGCGTGCCCGTCAACCGTCTGGTGGAAGGGCTGAAGCTGGCGGCGGCATCGGCAGCTGCTGAGTTGCGCCGGCGTTCCCGGCCCCTGACCGGGACGGAGGACCCGCGCCTGCGGCAAGTGGCTCTGGTAGCCGCCCGGGGCGACGAGTCTCTGGCCGACCTGGCTCTGCAGGCCGCTCAGGCCCTGGGCAGCGGCGGGCCGCCGGAGACTGAGGGGCCCCGCCGGCGACGAATCGTCGCCCGCGAGGGGGCCGTGTCCCGTCTGGTGACCGGCCTGGCCGTGCGGCGCGAGCCGTTGTCGACGCAGATGCCGGGTGTGCAGCGGGACGCCCTGGTGCTGGTGCTGGATGACGCCCTGGAGGCCGACTTCGCCGGGCCGGAAGCCCTGCGGACGGAGGCCGGGCTGGCCCGCCATTTGCAGGAAAATGAGGCCTTCCGCCGCTTCCTGGAGGCCCTTCCCGCCCGGGGCGTGACCTGCGTGGCCTGCTCCCGGGTGGCCTCTGACCTGGCAGAAGAGGTACTCGGCCAGGCCGGTGTGCTGGTGCTGGAGCGGGTACCGCGTCAGGAGCTGCTGGACCTGGCGGACCATCTGGGGGCTCAGATCGTGAAGCGAGCCGCCCTTGGCCGCGAACCATCGCGGCTCAGTGCCGCCCTGGGGCGGTGCTCCCACATCCATGTCGACGAACCCCTGGGTCTCACCTGGTTCGAGGGCGGCCGGGGCCGACCGGCGGTGACCCTGTTGGTCGGCGCCGCCACCCCCGAGGTGCTGGAGGAGCGGCGACGCGTGGCGGAGGATGCGGCCGCAGCCGTGGAGGCGGCCCTGGACGGCGGCGTGCTGCCGGGAGGCGGCGCCACGGAACTGGCCCTGTCCAGGGCTCTGGCCCGGGAGGGGGCCCGCCTGCAGGGGATGACCACCTACGGCGTGGCCGCCCTGACGGAGGCCCTCAAGCGCCCTCTGGCCCAGATGGCCGCCAACGCCGGCTACAACCCGCTGGAGAAGCTGGGGGACGTTCTGTCCGCCCAGGCCAGGGCCGACGAGGAAGGCCGCGAGGCGGACGCCCTGGGCCTGGACCTGGATTCGGGCGAGGTTTCGGACCTTGGACAACTTGGCGTCTGGGACCCGGCTCCGGTGAAGCTGCATGCCCTGGCGGCGGCGGTGGAGACCGCCATCGCCATTCTCAGGATCCGCCTGATCGTACAGAAGGCAGGACGCCCCGCTCACCGCGGCGGCGACTCCGCCGATGCCCCGTGGCAGGAAGGAGACCCCTCATGAAGCAGGAAGAGCTGAACCAGGAATCCCTGGCGAAGGACGACACCCAGCCCGAGGCTCCGGCGGAGGCGCAGGCCGCAGCGGGCGACACGGAGGCCCTTCGGGCCGAGGTGGCGCGGCTTCAGGCTGAGCTGGAGGCCAGGACGGCCGAGCTGGAGTCCAGCCGGGCGGAGGCGCGCGAGAACTTTGAGCGCTGGGCCCGGTCCCAGGCCGACTTTGACAACTTCCGCCGCCGCTCGCGTCAGGAGCGCGAGGAGGTCACCCGCTTTGCAGCGGAGGGCCTGTTGCTGGACCTTCTGCCCGTCCTTGACAACCTGGAACGGGCCATGAATGCCGACGCCCAGGCCGAGACCTGGAAGCAGGGCGTGGAGATGACCGTGCGCCAGCTCCTCGCCGCCCTTCAGTCCCATGGCCTCAGCCCCATCGAGGCGCTGGGACAGCCCTTCGACCCCAATCTGCACGAGGCCGTGATGCAGCTGGACTCCGATGAGCACGACGAGGGCACCGTCCTGGGCGAGGTGCGCCGCGGCTACCGGCTGGGCGATCGGGTCATCCGCCCCAGCCTGGTGCAGGTCTCCCGACGTGGCTGAGTACCCGGCCCTGGAGGCCGTTGCCGACCCGAAGCTGAAGCGGGCTGCGGCCGACACAGCGGACCGGCTGGCCCGGGACTCCAGAGCGCTGGCCTTGGGAGTCTTCGGCAGCGCCGTGGAGGGCCGCTCCTGGGATCGTTCCGACGTCGACCTCTGGCTCATCCTGGACGAAGACGGCGATCGTCACGAGGCCGCCGCCATTCTGGAACAGGGTGCGGAGGTTTCCTTTCAGATCGTCAGCCGGGGCAACCTCCACAGGTTGGTGGAGAAGTCCCGGGGGAGCCCGATGTGCCGGGCCCTGGCCACTACCCGGTGGCTCTGGTGCCGGGACGCCGCCACGGAGTCGCTGTTGGCGAGAGTGCGCTCCTTCCCTGAGCCATGGCGCGGCCTGCGCACCCTGGCCGCCGTCGACCAGATCCGTACCCGCCTGGACGAGGCCGAGAAGATGCTCTTCCTCAATGAGCCCCTGGGGGCCTTGCCCAAGCTGGCCGATGCCTTCGTCCATCTGGCACGGGTCAGGATCATCGCCGAGGGTGTCTACCCGGGCCGTGACCCAATCGGCCAGGTGATCGACAGGCAACCGCAATTGGTTCAGAGGTTCCGCGACCTCTCAGACGGCGTGCTGCCCCTGGCCGACCGCATCGAGCAGGCGGTGGAGTACCTGGATGAGGCGACGGAGCCCCTGGCCGGCCTGTGTCTGGAGGAGATCCGTCCGGCCCTGGCCGGCGGCCCTCTGAGCGCCGACCAACTGGAGGACGACCCAGCCTTCGAGCGGTTGGACTTGAATTGGGTCTCCCTGCTCCGATGGCTGGTGGGCCTGGGGCTCCTGCAGCGGGGCACGCGACCGCGCCCGTCGGACCAGCTGTTCGCCGGCCTCCCCGAAATCGTCTTTGGTTTGCCCTCCTGACGGGCGCCTCGGCCCGAACGGCGGCAATTGGCTTTTACTCACAAGTCTCAGGGAACTAGGAGGAATCGCACGTGGGAAAGGTAATCGGCATTGACCTGGGCACGACCAACTCGGTCGTGGCCTTCATGGAGGGCGGTGAGCCCACCGTCATCACCAACACCGAGGGCAGCCGGCTGACGCCGTCGGTGGTGGGCTTCTCCAAGACCGGGGAGCGCATCGTCGGCCAGGTGGCCAAGCGCCAGGCCGTCTCCAACCCGGACCGAACCATCAGTTCCATCAAGCGTCAGATGGGCACCAGCTACAAGGTCCGGATCGACGACAAGGAGTACACGCCTCAGGAGATCTCGGCCATGGTTCTTCAGAAGCTGAAAAACGACGCCGAGGCCTACCTGGGAGAGAAGGTAACGCAGGCCGTCATCACCGTGCCCGCCTACTTCAGCGATGCGCAGCGCCAGGCCACCAAGGACGCCGGCACCATCGCCGGCCTGGAGGTCCTGCGCATCATCAACGAGCCCACCGCTGCGGCCC
>CALMNP010000046.1 GCA_937868875.1 uncultured Bacillota bacterium
AGACGACGGCCGCATCCTCCTCCTGGACTTCGGCGCCGCCCGCCGCTACGCCGCGCACAAGCCCGGGGACACCCTTTTGCTCGGCTCCCCGGAGTATGCTGCGCCCGAGCAGTTCCAGGCCACGGCCCAGAGCGGCCCCTATACCGACGTCTGGGGGCTGGGAGCCACCTGCTACAGGCTGCTCACCGGCCGTGGGCCGGACCGCCTTTTCACCTTCCCGCCGCTGCGTGAGGTCAGCCCCGACCTTCCGGTGTCGCTGGAGTCCGTGCTGGAGCGCGCCCTTCAGTATGAGCCGGAGCGCCGTTATCGCTCTGCGGCGGAGATGGGGGAGAGTCTCGCCCGGGCCCTGTCCGTCCTGCAGTGGCGGCCGGAGGCCGGGTCCGTCCCCTGGGCTTCACCGCAGGTAGCCGTGGCTGCGGCTACTCTCCCCCGGTCCGTCTCGGGCCGGTCCACAGCGGACTCGCACGAGCCCGCCTCCACCCGCACGCGGGGCCGGCGCATCGCGCAGGACAGCCGGGACGCCGGCGAGCGCCTCATGGTCCTGGCCTCGCTGCTGTCTCCGGTGATCTCCGCCGTCCTGGTCGGCTTCACCGTCTACCTGGCCCTGGCCACGCGCAGTCCCTTGCCGTTCGCGCGGCAGCCGCTGGGGCTGGACAAGACAGGCAGCGTGGTGGAGATGGGGCTGGGGAATCTCGTCGTCAGCAGTGAGCCGGACGGAGCGCAGGTTGAACTGGATGGGGCGCCACTACAGAACCGCACCCCGCTGCGTCTCTCGCAGCTGACGGCGGGTGAGCACCAGCTGACCTTTCGCCTGCCGGGGTACGCCGCCGCCGAGCGCTTGGTAGACGTCCAGGCAGGAGAGACGGCCAAGCTCTCCGTGGGCCTGACGCCCCTGGTGCGGCTGACGCTCGGCCGCGTGGGGGACAACGGGATCTGGGCGGCCTGGGACGGCCGCGCCCTGAAGCCGCACGATGCCGAGAGGCTCTTCCTGCGCCTGGACCCCGAGGGCCTGCCGGATGCCGCCTCGGGCCAGGGTACAACGATCACCCTGCAGGCGGTCTTGCGGCTTCCCGACGGGACGCCCCGGACCCTCTACAGCGGCCCTTACGCCTGGAGGGAGCCGCGGCGGCTGCGTCTCCTCTCAGCCGCCCCGGGGTCCTACACGGTAGAGGCCACGGTGCTGGGGCCCGACATCCCACCCGTCACGCGGTCCGTCACGTTCAGGGTCCTCGCAGCGGAATGAAAAGGAAGCACCCGGTTTGACTCCGGGTGCTTCTGTCTTGCGTGCGTTCTGGGTGATGGGCTGCCTGCGGCCTGGTTGTATGTCTAGCGCCTCACGTCCGTGTCCAGGGACAATGCCGCCATGGCCCCGAGCAGACCCCAGAAGGGCGGCGACTCCGACACCGTGCTGAGGTTCGCCCCCATCGCCAGCAGGTGGGCCAGGGCACCGGCGCCCAGCGACCAGGCGAGGGCGCGATGAACCGCCGGCGCGGCCTCGCTCGTTGCCACGCGCCAGGCAGAACGCGCCGCAGTCAGCAGGATCAACAGGTAGGCCGCCAGGCCCAGCAGGCCGGACGACACGGCCACCTGCAGGTAGTCGTTGTGCGCTCTGTCCACGTTCCAGCCCTGCAGGCCGGCGGCCGCCCGCCCCGGCAATTCGTAGCGGGGGAAGACCTCGCCCAGGGTGTCGGGGCCGTAACCCAACCAGGGACTGCCGGCAATGGCGCGAACGGTGCCCTTCCAGATCCAGAGGCGCTGTCCGACGGTCCCCGTCTGGGCCGATGTGTCCTGAACAAACTGGCCCAGGCGGCGGGAGGCGTGCGGGTCCGCCAGCCGCCACAGGAGCGTCAGGGTCAAAACTGTCAGCGCCAGAGCGCCCAGGCGCCGTAACGGAAACCGCTGACCGGCCAGAGCGCGCAGCGCGATGACGATCATCAGAGCCGCCCCTCCCGCCAGCCAGCTGCCGCGCGACAGAGAGATGAGCATGCCGTAGTAGGCCGCGCCCGCGCCGGCCAGCCAGGGCCAGGCCCCGCCGGTCAGGTATCGAATGCCGCCCAGGGCCAGGTACATGGCGCAGAACGTCCCAAAGAAGTTGGAGTTGCCCAGGGTGGAAAAGGCCGACGTGCGCCACCAGGCTGCGCCGGAGCGAATCGGGTCGCGGGGCATCGGGTCCAGGCCGTAGCTCTGCAGAACGCCATAAGCCACCAGGACCGCCGCCACCCCAAGTCCCCAGCCCAACAACTGATCCAGGTGCCGGGCCGTCACTCCCGGGGCGCGCGTTTCTTGCAGCGCCGCCGGAATCAGAAGAGCGAGGCCGCCATAGAGGAGGAAGGTGATGAACCCCTCCCACCGAAACGGTGTGCCCATAAGGCTTTGCGCCGGCTTCACCGAACCCAGGGTGGCGAGGCCGAGCACGGCCCAGTAGAGCAGCACAGGGCCCAGCAGGGGATTGCCGGGGGTACGATGCAGCAAAGCTCCAGGGCCCCAGCGTTTCCTCGCCTGCGGGAGAAGGACCAGGGCCAGCGCCAGTTCCAGCCCCAGCAGCATCAAGACCTTGGGCAAATAGAAGAAATCAGCTACGGCCTGGACAGGCACAAAAACCGCCGGCAGAAAGGCCACTGCGGCTATAACAAAAATCCAACCCCTCGGGTGCAAGGCGGCACCTCCAATGCCGCAAGATTCGACCACTGCTAGACTTTTCCCTGTCGCGCAATCTCCAGATATCTCCTGGGCTAACAAACCTTATGCAAAGAAATTAGGCGAACGCTGCCAAAAAAAAGAGGAAATTGGCGGGTCCTAGCGAAGATGTTGCATAATGGTAATGTAACTAACACGTCACTGCACTTTGTCAGATGTCAAGAGTGACGAGGTTCAACAGCTAGTTCATCCCCCGGTATCGGGTGGAGATAACGTCAGCAGCCCATTACAGGAAGGAGGCGAAACGAGATGACTGCTGCCACTACCAAGAAGCCTGTTGTCGCTGCTGCCAAGCCCGCCGCCAAGCCGGCCGCCAAGAAGGCGACCGCCGCCAAGCCCGCAGCCAAGAAGACCGCTGCTGCTAAGCCGGCCGCCAAGAAGGCGACCGCCGCCAAGCCCGCGGCCAAGAAG
>CALMNP010000047.1 GCA_937868875.1 uncultured Bacillota bacterium
TGCTCGCGGGTTGGCTGCGGCGGCAGCCCCGGCCCGCGCCAGGCCGACCTCAGGAGGGTCGCCAGGAAGGCGGCCGCCCAGGCGTCGCCCGCGCCCGTGGTGTCCACGGCCTGGACCGTGTCGGCCGGCACCTGGAGCCGAATGTCCCCTGAGGCCAGCAGAGCCCCCTCCGGGCCCAGTTTGAGGGCGACCAGGGGGAATCGCCCGGCCAGGGCCTCCAGCACCCGCTCCGCCTCGGATTCGCCCGTCAGGGCCCGCCCCTCGTCGAGGTTGGGCAAGAGGATGTGAGCCGTCTCGGCGTCCCGCCAGAAGGCGTCGATGCCGTGGCGCTCCATCAGGTGGCCGGACGAGGGGTCCAGGCTGAGCCAGAGCCCCTGCTTCCGGGCCATGGCCACAGCCCGCTGCGCCGCGGTGCGAGGCTGTTCCCAGAAGTAGGCGTAGCCGGAGAGGTGGAGCAGACGGGCGCCGTCGGTCAGGCTGTCCGGGACGTCCCCCGCCGTCAGGGCGTGGTTGGCCCCGGGGCTGATGACCATGCTGCGCTCGCCGTTCTCGTCCACCCACAGCAGGATGACCGCCGTGGGCCGCTCCGGGTCGCGGACGGCCACGACCTGCACGCCGTCGCGGGCGAGGTCGGCCACCAGGGCGTCGCCGAGAGTGTCCTCGCCTACCCGCGCCAGGAAGCGCACGGGCACATCCAGGCGGGCCGTCCAGGCGGCGAAGTTGGCCGCGGACCCGCCCGGGTTGGCCAGGACCAGGCCCGGGTTGTCGTGGGCCTTGCGGATGCTCTGCGGCACCGAGGCGTTCAGGTCCAGCACCAGGTCGCCCAGGGCCGCTACCCAGGGCGCCCTGGCCCCACCGGCCGGGCCGTTCCCGGCTGGGCCGCCCTCGGCCATCGTGCCGCTCATCGGCCGGCCCGTTCCTTCGTCAACTGCGTCAGCGCCACCGCCGTCCTGGCTCCCAGGGCGGCGTTGTTGTTGACCAGGGCCAGGTTCGCCTTGATCGAGCCAACCTCCGTCACCTCGTGCAGCCGCTTCAGGAGGAAGGGGGTAACGTCGCGGCCAGTCACGTCGTTCTGCGTCAGGTCGCGCAGAGCGCTCTGGATGGCCTCCTCCAGCCGCACCGGGTCCAGTTCCTCCTCGGGCGGGATGGGGTTGGTCAGCAGCACGGCGCCGGGCAGGCCCAGGTCGCGGCGGCCCAGCAGTACCTTCGCCGCCTCGGCCGGGGACTCGACGCGGGCGTCCACAGGGAGCCCCGAGCTGCGCAGGTAGAAGGCGGGGAAGTGGTCGGTGCGGTAGCCCAGCACGGTCACGCCCAGGGTCTCCAGGACCTCCAGGGTGGCCGGCAGGTCAAGGACCGACTTGGCGCCCGCCGCGACCACCAGCAGGGACTCGCGGCCCAGCACCGTCAGGTCGGCGGAGATGTCGAAGGTGGTGGCGGCGCCGCGGTGCACCCCGCCGATGCCGCCGGTGACGAAGACCCCGATGCCGGCCAGGGCGGCGACGATGGACGTTGTGGCCACGGTGGTGGCACCGGACTGACCCTTCCCCACCAGGATGGGCAGGTCGCGCACGCTGGCCTTGGGCACCTTCGGGTTGGTGGCCAACCACTCCACCTGGTCAGGGGAGAGTCCGGCGCAGAGCTTGCCGTCCAGGATGGCCACGGTGGCGGGGACGGCGCCGTTGTCGCGGACGACCCTTTCCACCTCCTGCGCCATATGCAGGTTCTGAGGGTAGGGGAAGCCATGGGAGATGATGGTCGATTCCAGGGCGACCACGGGGCCGCCGGCGGCCAGTGCCTCGGCCACCTCGTCGGAGAGGACCAGGGGCAGGCGGCTCAGCCGGGCGCGGTCGGCGGCGTTCATGGTGGCGGGTACAACGGGCATGGGTGATTCCTCCTACTGAGTTGTGGTCTGCGTTGTGGGGGGAGTTGCAGGCTGCAGCGGGTCGGTTTTCAGCAGGGGCCAGGGATCGGTGGGCTCGGGGCCGATGGAGACGGTCCAATGGAGGTGGGGGCCGGTGGCCAGGCCCGTCTCGCCCACCTTGCCGACGACCTGCCCGGCGGCTACGCTGTCGCCCGCCTTAACGGACAGGGACGACAGGTGGGAGTACGACGTAAAAAGCCCCAGACCGTGGTCCAGGATGACGGTGTAGCCGGTGACGACGAGGTTCTCCGCCAACACCACCCGGCCCGCCGCCGCGGCCTTCACCGGGGTGCCCTCCGGCGCAGCCAGGTCCAGGCCGGAGTGCCGGCCTTCCACCTGGTCGTTGACGTAGCGGATCATGCCGAACTCGGTGGTCACCGTTCCTTTCACCGGCATGAGGAGGGGACCCTTCCACAGCGGGGGCCCTGGCGGCCGGCCCTTCAGGTCGGCGATGCGCTGGGCCTCCTTTTCCGCCTGGGGGTTGGTGAGCAGGTCCTGCTTCTCCTGGCTGACGTAGACCCGGGATTCCGGGAAGTGCTTGGCCGTGACCGTCAGGTGCAGGGGCAGGGACTTCCCGGCAACTTCTACCACCACGTCACGTGGGCCAGGCTTTGCCGCGTAGGATACCGGGAGGAGGGCCACCCAGTCCCTGTCCACGCGGACGAAGGCCGGCGCGGGGTCCCACAAGGGCAGCCTGGGGGGTTGCTCCAGGTCCGGGACGCCGGCCAGGCGCAAGACCGCGAGGTCGCCCTGGGTGATCCGGTCGCGGTCGACGCTGAGCTGGGGGGTGGGAGGTGGAGGTGCCGGAGCCGGCGGGGATGGCGCGGGAGGCGCGGACACCAGGGGAGGCTGGGGCTTGGGCCCTTCAGGCACCGGCCGCAGCGAGCAGGAGGCCAGGAAGACGGTCGCGAGTCCGAGGGTGAGGGCGGCGCTCCAACGCAAGTCCGTAACACCACTTTTCTAGTTTGCATATGATGCCAGCGACAACGGGGCACCCATGTCAACAACCCCGGCCGGCCGCTCCAAGTCCCGCACATATTGCTTCCGGGGCGCGGGGCGCGAGCAGGGCCCGACCCTCTTCGGGGGGTGGGCAACGCTCCCACCGGTTGGGGAGTTCAAAGATTGGAGGGAGGATACTTGCTCAACAGAACCAAGCTTCTCAAGGTCGACACGGTCATCGGCGAGGCCACAGCCGACAAGAGCATCAACTCCACGGTGATCCTCAACCGGCCCGCCCTCAAGATCTGGCGCATCGACGCCAGCCTCCGCGACGTGACGGGCACCGTGCTGAACGGTCAGGTACTTATCGAAGGCGTCCTCCACAAGCAGATCTTCTTCGTCGGTCTGGACGATGACCGCATCTTCCACCAGGCCGAGAACATTCCCTTCTCGACCTTCGTCCCCTTCCCGCAGGTGACCGCCACGCACGGGCGGAACCTGAAGTCCATTGTCACGGGAACGGTGCAAAAGATCAACTTCAACCTGTCCGACATCAACCCGCGGGAGCTGGAGGAGCAGGTCATCACCCAGTTCACGGTCAAGGTCGTCGAGACCCTGCAGATGAACGTGAACCTCTCCAACACCGGCCCCCTGATCAAGGCTGACGTGGTCATCGGCGAGAACACCGCCGCCGTCGCCGCCATCGCCGAGGTGGCTCTCAGCCGCCCGGCGGTGAAGGTGCGCGAGGTCCACGCCAGCGTCGGGGCGGTACAGGCGGAGGTCCTACCGGACCACGTCTCCGTCACCGGCACCATCAAGGGCCAGATCTTCTTCGTCAGCACCGACCAGGTCGCCCGCCATCAGGCCGTGGAGATCCCCTTCAACGCGGTGGTGGAGGTGGCCGGCGCCGAGTCCGGCATGAACGTGGACGTCAACGCCGTCGTTGTCCGGGTCGACAAGACCCTGGCGAACCACGGCCAGACGGTTCAGCTGCGGATCGTGCTGCAGGTCTTTGCCAAGGTCACCGAGATGGCACAGGTCTGCGTGGAAATCCTGCCCAGCGGCCCCCTGGTTCGGACCTTCCGGGTTGTGGGCGAGAAGACCGCGCAGTGCCTGGTCGAAGACACCGCCCGCCTGCCGCACCGCGCCATCAAGGTGCAGGACGTAGACTGCAGCGTACGCGACGTCACCTTCGAGGTGCTCACCGACAAGGTGGTCGTCAACGGCACCGTCCACAAGCAAGTGTTCTTCGTGAGCACCGACGACATCCTGCGTCATTTCCCGGAAGATATCCCCTTCAGCTGCGTCATCGACGTGCCCGGCGCCAGGCCCGGCATGAGCGTACACGTCATGGCCCGCTGCGAGCACATCTCCTGGCGCCTGACGCACATCGACCCGACCCCGGCCTCGGTCGCCGACGAGACCCTCTCCACGTCCTTCGACGACGTGCTGGTGGGTCAGCCGGCCTGCGAGGATCCGAAGACCCACGGCTTCCGCTTCTTGCGGCAGCGCGTGGTGGTCGATACCTTCGTCAAGCTGTCCGAGGAGTCCCAGCTGAACATCTTTGCGGCTCCCGTCACCACGACCAGCCAGCTGGTGGCCAGGACCGTCGGTACCGATCCCGTTGTCACGGCCTAGCCCCTCCCTGGATGCGGAAAGCCGCCGCTGGTCATCCCAGCGGCGGCCTTTCTATGAGCGAGAGGGAAGGGGGCTCTGGCGCAGCCCTGCGTCAGGAAGGGAAGAGGCCAATACGGACCGACCGCGCCTTCTGCGGCGTCAGGGTGACCACCGCTGTCGCCAGGGCCCGGCCCTCTTGATCAACCGCAGCCAGTTGGAAGGCGTCTTTGTAGAAGTAGCGGCGGGTCAGTTCCATCAGTTGCACGCGGCCCGGGGCCGGCCGGGCCAGCAGGGAGGCCTTGAGACCCCGATAGAAGCAGGCTTCCGCCTCCAGGTTCAGGGCCAGGAGGGTTAGATGGGCCGCCGGGTCTGGCGGGCGTGACGCCACCAGAGCCAGGCCACAACCGTCCACCAGCGAGCGGTAGCGCTCCAGGCTGGTGACGACTTCGAGCTGCGGCTGGGCAGGCCCGTCGGCGGGGATCTTCCCCCGGCCCAGGGTTTCCACGGCGATCGGTATGTACTCCAGGCGCGGAAACTCCAGCATGGTCTTGGGGGCGTAGAGCCCGACCGGCAGCGGATTGGACGGGGTCACCCAGGTCACCTCCCGGAAGAGCGGCAGAGGACGTTTTGGCTCGCCTCTAAGATATGGCGGCGCGGGGCGGAACGTTCCGGGGGTGTTGGCCGGCTGTGCGGCAACGCGCGGTGCGGC
>CALMNP010000048.1 GCA_937868875.1 uncultured Bacillota bacterium
CCTACCCTATTGTCTCGTCTTGGCGCTGACGCTACCGATCGGTGTAGACGCCGATCAGCGCGGCGCTGTTGTCCGGGGCCGTGCCCGCCACGTGGATGTTAAGGCCGTAGTCAGGTACCCTGACGCCGGCACTGGGCGCCTTGTTATACCAGTAGGTCCAGTTATCCGCGAAGTGGGGTGCGGCGCTGTCCCCCTGGTAGGTGCGGGTGAAGCCGTAGCGGTCCAGGGTGATGTCATCAGCCCTGTCCAGGCTGAAGGTGGCGTCGTAGACCTGGACCCGGGTACGCCAGGCGCGTCCGCCGACAGGTTCGATCATCGGCGTGGGGTGAGCGTCGATGATGCTCAGGAAGCCGTTGCCGGGATGCACGCCGACCCAGTTGTCAGTGTACGAGGTGTCGCGGTACCAGAGCAGCAGGCCGGGCTGGTAGGGGAAGTAGTCGACGTTCGTGGCGTCGCTGCGGAAGTTGTAAACGCCCCTGAGGGCGCTGTCAAACCCGTGCAGGCTTCGCCACTCGGCCAGGTAGTAGTGGGACTTCTTGTCCTGGCCCTTCGACCGCGTCCAGCCGTCGGCGGTCCAGGCGGAATCCAGGGACTCGACGTCATCGAAGAAGACGTCCTGCCCGTCCGCGGTCACCCGAATGTCATCCACCATGAAGCCGGTCATGGTGGTGCCCCAGTCCGTCATGTAGCGGAACTGCAGGAGAATCTGCTGTCCAGCATAGGCGGACAGGTCGATGTTCTCGGTGATCCAGCCGTTGCTGTTGCCCGTATAGCCTGGCAGATTGGCAACGATGGTGTCCATGGCGTCCGGGTCATGGGTCGAGGTCATGGCGGGTGTCACCAGGGGCGTCCAGGTGCTGCCGCCGTCGGTGGAGACCTGCACGAAGCCGAAGTCCCAGGCTTCCTCGATGTCGTACCAGGCGGCGTAGCTCAAGGTGGCCGAGGTCTTGCCCGTCAGGTCGACGGTCCGGAACAGCTTGCTGTCCATCTCATCGGCCTTGCCGCCAAACCACTCGTAGGCCCCGGAGAACGGCGTGTTGACGTAGAGGAGCTTCTGGGGCAGGTTGATCTTTAACACCTGGTTGTTATCACCCAGACTGTTGCTCTCATCCAGGACGAAGTACGTACCCTTGCGGTCAAGGCTGGTCAGGTTAACATTGGTAGGCTGCACCCAACCCAGGATCCAGCGGCCCCACGGGCTCATGGACGGCGGGCGGGTTCCCAGCGGCTTGCCGGTCCAGGAGCCGCTGGACATGATGGACCAGAAGCCGACGGTGTCGCCGCTGCCGCTGTAGATGGTGTCATACTCGTCAGGAAGGCCCAGGTCGTGCGTGAACTCGTGGGCAAAGACGCCCAGAGTGCCGTTCTCCGGCATCATGGTGTAGTCGTAGACATGCATGTCCGAGCCCGCCGGCTGGAAGTACGTGGCGGAGCTGTGGGCCCACACCGCGTTGTCTCCCTGCAGGCCGCCGCCTCCGGACTGATCATCGCCCGCATGGACGATCATCAGGTGGTCGACAATGCCGTCCGGCTCATTGAAGTTGCCGTCCCCGTCCAGGTCATAGGGGTCTTCCTGGTCGAAGTCGGCCAGGGGGACACCGGCATCGAAGGCTGCCTGGACGGTTTCCCTGACCAGGTCCTTGGCCGTTCCCGGAAGCAGGTTGTCGTGTCCGCCAAGCGGGTTGTCGTCACCGTAGTAGGCCTCGGGATGGCCGACCTTGAACCAGCCGTAGACCTGACCGTCTACGGTGTAGAGGCCGTTGGACTGCTCAAGGAAGTAGTCGGTCATGCTGTCCAGATGCAGCCCCTCAGGCGTGTCCATGCCGCCGGGGGTGAAGAGCATCTTCTGGAAGTACTCCGGGCTGGTGTCACTGGTCCAGAAGTCGGCGTTGTTATCCGGCTTCGGGAGGTAGCCGTGCTCCGGCGCCGCCACTGGATCTGTGTCGCTGAACTCCGCGAGCAGGACCAGGATCTTGTCCCTGCTCTGGAGCGGCAGCCGGTGCGCGTTGACGGGGTCCACAGCAGCGCCGGGGTTGCCCAGCCGCTTGCCCGGGGTAAGGTGACGCGTCTCTCCGTTGGTCAGGAGCCGCTCCCGCGTTGAGGCAGCCTTCTTGGCCAGCTTCACATTGCTGGGCCGGTCGGCGGTGGGCTGGGCCAGCTTCTTGGTAAGGTAGTCGCGGACGGCCTGTTCGACCTGATCGGCGGTGGCGCCCGCCGGGATCAGGCCCTTCTCCATCAAGGTTCTGGCAATCTTGTCTTCATTCGGCGGCATGACATCCTTGAGCTCGGAGACGGCGGCGATCTGGTGGCCTGCCGGCAGCTGCGCCTGAACCGTGGCGCCGGGCGCTGCCCCCAAGGCGATGGCCGTGACAAAGGCCGCAAGAACCAGGAACGCCAGAGACTTACGCAAACGGATCCCCCCCTAGGATGTGGAACCTCGAAGCTTGTCCCTGCTTTAGCGTAGCAAAAACACGACGTAATCTTAGTCGAATTCCGCGTATTCAGACCGAAGTCAATCCCGGCGGCGGAGGGGGTCCACCGGGCCAGGGCAGGGCAGAACTAGCGAAAGATGAAGGGCCCGCGGCAGGTATGTGCCGCAGGCCCTTTTCTTTCACAGGGGAGGGGGAGGCGTCAGTACCCGGCCGTGGAGCTGTCCTTGACCTTGCCGGCGAACACCTTATAGATCAGGGCCGTGTAGCCCAGCACCAGGGGCACGCCGAGCAAGGCGCGCGCACCACCGGCTGCCCCGACCAACCCTTGCAGCCAATCCATTCCCCAGCGCCCGCGCCCTCTCCTCCCCTCAGTCGATGCTCAGATACAAGCCATACCCTGGCGGCATCTCCCGCTCAGCCACAAATCGGCGCGCCGCCAGGTCCAGGACGTGCTGCGTCAGGTGCCAATTTCTGTCGCTGCCCTTGTGTTCTCAGGGCCGGGTATTCAGGCAGGTCGGCCAGGGTGGCCGGGTCCACGGGCCGCAGCTGCAAGGAGGTTTGGCCGGCAGTGGAAGCCAGCAGGAGAGGCGATGGGGGCGCCTGGTGGACCGTATCTGAAGAAGGGGCCTGACTGACCGCGTCCCCACGAGGCGCCGGGGCCGTTGTCGCACACCCGGTCAGGAGCAGCAGAGCCAGCAGCCAGGCAAGACCACGTCGAGGCATCCTACATCCCCTCCTGCTCCCAGTCTAGCCGCTACATGTTACCAGCGCTTGACCAAGTTGTTACGACGCGCTGAACGCATGCGCCTGCGCGGAAAGCCAGGTCGGAGAGCACAAAGCCGTGCGCAGCGGCCTGATCGGTACGCGACCGGCCACTGCGCACGGCTCTTGAAGTAGAAATGAAGTGATGCCCTTGCCCTAATACCCAGGCGAATCCTCGCGCACCTTCCCGCCGAAAACCCGGTAGATGAGCGCCGTGTAACCGAGCACCAGCGGCACGCCGATCAGGGCCACCGTCAGCATCACCGTCAGGGTCAGGCTGGAGGACGAGGAGTTGTGAATGGTCAGGCTGTGCTCGGCGATGCCCAAGGCCGGCACCAGCATCGGGAAGTTGCCCGCAAACCACAGGCCCACGAGTCCCACAATGCCCACCGCCGAGCCCAGGAAGGCGCCCAGGTCGCGTTCCCTGGCCATCGCCAGCCGCGCGTAAGCGACGCCGCCGAGGAGCAGGGCGGCCATCAGAAGGCCGATGGGGCTGGACAGGTTGCGACTGAACTGGTGGGGTACGGCCACGGCGGTGACGGCGGTGGCGGCCAGCACCAGGCCGATGAAGATCCAGTGAGCGACGGAACGCACCCGGACGGCGCGGGCCTGCAGGTCGCCGCTGGTTTTGAGGGCGGCCCAGGCGGCCCCGTGGGCGACGAACATGGCGAACCCGACCACGCCGATCAGGAGGGAGTAGGGGTTGAGCAGCGTGAAGAACGTTCCGGCGTAAGAGGCCTGGGCGTCAAGGGGCACGCCGCGTACCACGTTGCCCACGGCCACGCCAAAGAGGAGGGATGGCAGGGCACTGCCGAGGAAGAAGGCCCAGTCCCAGACGTGGCGCCAATCCTCGTCCCGGGCCCGGAACTCCAGGGAGACGGCGCGTAGGATGAGGCCGACGAGGACCAGCATCAGCGCCAGGTAGAAGCCGCTGAAGACCGTGGCGTAGACCAGGGGGAAGGCGGCGAAGAGGGCGCCGCCGGCGGTCAGCAGCCAGACCTCGTTGCCGTCCCAGATCGGGCCGATGGAACGGCGCAGGACCCTGCGCTCCGACTCCGTCCGGGCGAGGAAGGGGTAGAGGGTGCCGATGCCGAGGTCAAAGCCGTCCAGAACGGCGTAGCCCGCGAACAGCACACCGATGAGCAGGTACCAGATCGTTTGCAGCTGCATGGTCAGGCCTCCTTAGTCCGCCATTTGGGCGATTTGGCCGGTTGCATCGGTCGCGGGCACGTTACCGGCGGTGTCAGCGGCCGCCGCCGGGCCCCTGCGCACGATGCCCAGGACGATGCGCAGCCAGCCCACGAAGAGCAGGGCATAGAGCGCCGTAAACATGGCCAGGGATATGGCTACATGGCCAGCGGGCACCACGGCCGACACCGCGTCCACCGTGCGCAGCTGGCCGTAGACAATCCAGAGC